>JAJXVM010000102.1 GCA_021782135.1 Myxococcales bacterium
CGCCCCGGCGAGAGCACCACCCGCTCCGCGCCGCTGCGCACCACGGTGGCGCGGCAGCGGCGGCCGTCGAGGTCGGCCAGCAGCTCCCCGCCGGCGCCCCGCTCGCCCCGCGCCGGCAGCGGCCCGCCGGGGAGCTCGAGGAGGTAGCCGTCCCGGAGGAAGCGCACCGTCACCGGCACCACCCGCTCGCCGTCCACCAGGGTGACGACGTGGTGCGTGCCGGCGTTGAGCCGCCAGCCGTCGGCCCGGCGCCAGGGCGAGCCGGGGTCGGCGGAAGCGCGCGCGGCCTCCTCGACCTCCGCCCGCAGCCGCAGCAGCTCGTCCAGGCACGCCAGCGCCAGCACCGGGTCCGGCGCGGGGCCCGGCTCGCCCACCAGCGCCGGCCGGTGGCGCTCCAGGAAGCCGGTGTCGAGCTCGGCGGCGGCGTAGGCCGGGTGCGCGGCGACGGCCGACAGGAAGGCGAGGTTGGTCGTGACCCCCACCACCTGGTACTCGGCCAGCGCCGCCCGCAGCCGCCGCAGCGCCCCCTCGCGATCGCGGTCCCAGACCACCAGCTTGGCGATCATCGGGTCGTAGTGGATGGTGACCGCGTCGCCCTCGCCCACCCCGGTCTCGACCCGGACATGGGTCCCCTCCGCCGGCGCCCGCAGGTGCGCGAGCGTGCCCACCGACGGGAGGAAGTCGCGCGCGGGGTCCTCGGCGTAGACCCGCGCCTCGATGGCGTGGCCGCCGATGGCGAGGTCGGCCTGCGCGCAGGGCAGCGGCTCGCCGGCGGCGACCCGGAGCTGCCACTCCACCAGGTCCTGCCCGGTGATCATCTCGGTCACCGGGTGCTCCACCTGGAGCCGGGTGTTCATCTCCATGAAGTAGAAGCGCCCGTCCTCGTCGAGCAGGAACTCCACCGTGCCGGCGCCCCGGTAGTCGATGGCCCGCGCCGCCGCCACCGCCGCCGCCCCCATCCGCTCGCGCAGGGAGGCCGGCAGCCCGGGGGCGGGGGCCTCCTCGAGCACCTTCTGGTGGCGCCGCTGGATGGAGCAGTCTCGCTCGAAGAGGTGGAGCGCGTGCCCGTGGCCGTCGGCGAACACCTGCACCTCGACGTGGCGCGGCCGGGCGAGGTACCGCTCCAGGAGCACCCGATCGTCCCCGAAGCCGGCCAGCGCTTCCCGCTTCGCGCCGGCGAGCGCGGCCTCGAGCTCCTCCGGCGAGGCCACCACCCGCATCCCCTTGCCGCCGCCGCCGGCGCTCGCCTTGACGAGCACCGGGTAGCCGATGCGCTCCGCCTCGGCCGCCAGCCGGCGCGGGTCCTGATCCTCGCCGTGGTAGCCCGGGACGAGCGGCACCCCGGCCGTCTCCATGAGCCGCTTGGCCGCGCTCTTCGATCCCATGGCGCGGATCGCCGCCGCCGGCGGGCCGACGAACACCAGCCCGGCCGCGGCGCAGGCCTCGGCGAACCCGGCGTTCTCGGAGAGGAAGCCGTAGCCGGGGTGGACCGCGCGCGCGCCGCTGCGCCGGGCGGCGTCCAGGATGGCCTCGACGCGCAGGTAGCTCTCGCGCGCCGGCGCCGGCCCCACCCGGAAGGCCTCGTCGGCGAGCGCGACGTGGCGCGCCCGGGCGTCGGCGTCGGAGTAGACGGCGACGGTGCGGATCCCCAGCCGGCGCGCGGTGCGCAGCACCCGGCAGGCGATCTCTCCACGGTTGGCCACCAGCAGCTTGTCGAACATGCCTACCCCTCCACCCAGGACGGAGTGCGCTTCTCCAGGAAGGCCGACAGCCCCTCGCGCCCCTCGGGCGAGGCGCGGACGGCGGCGATGCGCGCCGCGGTGTCGGCCAGCAGGGCGTCGTCGAGCGGCGCGCCGGCGACCCGCCGCAGCAGGTCCTTCGCCCCGGCCAGCGCCGCGGGGCCGTTGCGGACCAGGCCGGCGGCGAGCGCCGCGGCCCGGGCGGCCAGCGCCTCCTCGTCGGCGAGCACCTCCTGCACCAGCCCCACCCGCCGGGCCTCCTCGGCGTCGAAGACCTCGGCGGTGAGGGCCCAGCGCCGGGCCTCGCGCGGCCCGATGGCGGCGACCACGTACGGCGAGATGACCGCCGGCACCAGGCCGAGCCGCACCTCGGAGAGGCAGAAGCGCGCGCGCCGGGTGGCGAGGGCGAAGTCGCAGCAGGCCACCAGCCCGACGCCGCCGCCGTACGCCGCCCCCTGCACCAGGGCCACCGTCGGCTGGGGCAGCCGGTGCAGCGCGCGCATGAGGCTCGCGAGCGCGGTCGCGTCGCGCAGGTTCTCCTCGCCGGAGTACCCGGCGGTGCGCCGCATCCAGCCGAGGTCCGCCCCGGCCGAGAAGCTGGGGCCGGCCGCGGCCAGGAAGACCGCGCGGATCCGCCGATCCTCTCCGAGCCGCTCCAGCGCGGCGGTGAGCTCCGCCACCAGCCGGTCGTCGAAGGCGTTGTGCCGCTCGGGGCGATCGAGCGTCAGGGTGGCGCAGCCGGACGGGTCGACCCGGGTGGTGATCGAGGTGGCCATGGTCACATCCGGAAGACGCCGAAGGGGGTGGGCTCGATGGGCGCGCTCAGGGCGGCGGAGAGCCCGAGGCCGAGGACGGTGCGGGTGTCGGCCGGGTCGATGACCCCGTCGTCCCAGAGCCGCGCGCTCGCGTAGTAGGGGTGGCCCTGGCTCTCGTACTGCTCGCGGATGGGCGCCTGGAAGGCCGCCTCCTCCTCGGCGCCCCACCGCTCGCCCCGCGCCTCGAGGGCGTCGCGCCGCACCCGCGCCAGCACGCTCGCCGCCTGCTCGCCGCCCATCACCGAGATGCGGGCGTTGGGCCAGGTCCAGAGGAAGCGCGGGCCGTAGGCGCGCCCGCACATCCCGTAGTTGCCGGCCCCGAAGCTGCCGCCGATGAGCACCGTGAGCTTGGGGACCCGGGCGCAGGCCACCGCGGTCACCATCTTGGCCCCGTCCTTGGCGATGCCGCCGGCCTCGTACTTGCTCCCCACCATGAAGCCCGAGATGTTCTGCAGGAAGAGGAGCGGGATGCCGCGCTGGGCGCAGAGCTCGATGAAGTGGGCCCCCTTGAGCGCCGACTCGGAGAAGAGGATCCCGTTGTTGGCCACCACGCCGAGCGGGTACCCGAAGAGCCGGGCGAAGCCGCAGACCAGGGTGGTGCCGTAGAGGCTCTTGAACTCGTCGAGCTCGGAGCCGTCCACGATCCGGGCGATCACCTCGCGCACGTCGTAGGGCTTGCGGGGGTCGGTCGGGACGACGCCCTGCAGCTCGGCGGGGTCGTGGAGCGGCTCGGCGGCCGGACGGAGGGTCACCTGGGGCCGCTCGGCGCCGTTCAGGTCGGCGACGATCCGGCGCGCGATCCGGAGGGCGTGGGCGTCGTCGCTCGCCATGTGGTCGGTCACGCCGGAGGTGCGGCAGTGGACGTCGGCGCCGCCCAGCGCCTCGGCGCTCACCACCTCGCCGGTGGCCGCCCGCACCAGCGGCGGGCCGCCCAGGAAGATGGTCCCCTGCCCGCGGACGATGACGCTCTCGTCCGACATCGCCGGGACGTAGGCGCCGCCGGCGGTGCACGAGCCCATGACCACCGCGATCTGCGGGACGCCGGCCGCGGAGAGGTTGGCCTGGTTGTAGAAGATGCGGCCGAAGTGCTCGCGGTCGGGGAAGACCTCGTCCTGCTGCGGCAGGTTGGCCCCGCCGGAGTCCACCAGGTAGACGCAGGGCAGCCGGTTCTCGCGGGCGATCTCCTGCGCCCGCAGGTGCTTCTTCACCGTGAGCGGGTAGTAGCTGCCGCCCTTCACGGTGGCGTCGTTGGCCACGATGACGCAGGTGCGCCCGCTCACCCGGCCGAGGCCGGTGATGATCCCCGCGGCCGGGACCTCCCCGCCGTACATGCCCCAGGCGGCGAGCTGCGAGAGCTCCAGGAACGGCGCGCCGGGGTCGAGGAGCTGCCGCACCCGCTCGCGGGGGAGGAGCTTGCCGCGCTCGAGGTGGCGGGCGCGGGCCCGCTCGCCGCCGCCCTGCTCGACGGCGGCCACCTTCTCGCGGAGGTCCCGGACCAGCGCCGACATCGCGGCGGCGCTGCGCTGGAAGTCGGTCGAGCTCGGGTCGAGCGCGCTCTGGAGCGCGGGCATGGGGCGTCCTCTCTCCGCGGGGCGGAGCCTGGGGTGGCGAGGGGTGGAGGGGACCGGCGGCGGCCGGAGCTAGGCGGCGGACTCCTGGAAGAGCTCGCGGCCGATGAGCATGCGGCGGATCTCGCTCGTGCCGGCGCCGATCTCGTAGAGCTTGGCGTCGCGCAGCAGCCGCCCGGTGGGAAACTCGTTGATGTAGCCGTTGCCGCCCAGGCACTGGATCGCCTCGAGCGCCATCCAGGTGGCCCGCTCGGAGGCGTAGAGGATGGCCCCGGCGGCGTCCTTGCGGCTGGTGAGCCCGGCCGTGCAGGCCCGCGCCACCGCGTAGACGTAGGCGCGGCAGGCGCTGAGCGTGCTGTACATGTCGGCGAGCTTGCCCTGCATGAGCTGGAACTCGCCGATGGCCTGGCCGAACTGGCGGCGGTCGTGGACGTACGGCAGCACCACGTCGAGGCAGGCCTGCATGATGCCGAGCGGGCCGGCCGCCAGGACCGCGCGCTCGTAATCGAGGCCGCTCATGAGCACGTTCACCCCGCGCCCCTCCTCGCCGAGGACGTTCTCCGCCGGCACCTGGCAGTCGGTGAAGAGCAGCTCGCAGGTGTCGGAGCCGCGCATCCCGAGCTTGTCGAGCTTCTGCGCGGTGGAGAAGCCCGGCATGCCCTTCTCGATGAGGAAGGCGGTGATCCCGCGCGGGCCGGCGCCGGGGTCGGTCTTGGCGTAGACCACCAGCACGTCGGCGTGCGGGCCGTTGGTGATCCACATCTTGTTGCCGTTGAGCACGTAGTGGTCCCCGGCGCGGTCGGCGCGCAGCCGCATGCTCACCACGTCCGAGCCGGCCCCGGGCTCGCTCATCGCCAGCGCCCCCACGTGCTCGCCGCTGATCAGCTTCGGCAGGTAGCGCCGCTTCTGCCGCTCGTCGCCGTTCCGGGAGATCTGGTTCACGCACAGGTTGGAGTGCGCGCCGTAGGCCAGCCCCACCGCGGCCGAGGCCCGGCTGAGCTCCTCCATGACCACCACGTGCTCGAGGTAGCCCATCCCGGCGCCGCCGAAGTCGGGGTCGGCGGTGACGCCGAGGAGCCCGAGCCCGCCCAGCTTGCGCCACAGGTCCATGGGGAAGTGGTTGGAGCGATCGATCTCCCCGGCGCGGGGCGCGATCTCGCGCTCGGCGAAGGTGCGCACGGAGTTGCGCAGCAGATCGGCCGATTCACCGAGGGCGAAGTCGAGGGTGGGCAGGATCTTCATGTCGGATCTCCTGGTCGGGAGGCGTGGACGGACGTGGCTCCCCAGTGCAACGGCCGGACCAGCGCCGCCCCGACGGCGGCCAGGCGCGCCAAGTCGCAGGAACGACTCGGGGTGACGGCGCCCAGGCGCCGGGCGACCGGGCCCGGAGGGCCGTGAAGCGCATCGCGGTGAAACAGCGCTGCTCGCGACTCCGAGCGGGGCGCTCCCGGACGGGTCCGTCGGGCGCCGAGCATCCGGAAGGGGCGGCGAGAGGAGCGCCGCGACCCGACCCGCGCCCTGGCGCCGGCCGCTTAGCGCGCCAGCAGATCCATGAAGCGATGGATCTCCAGCGACTCGAAGTCGGCCGGAACGGCGAGCCGCTCCCAGATGGCCTCGGCGGCCGGCGAGGGGTAGCGGGACCGCAGGGCGCCGCGGAAGCGCCGCTCCAGCTCCGGCTCCCCCTCGAGCGCCCGGCTCACGTGCCCGAGCGGGTAGTCCTGGCCCACGCGCCGGGTCGCGCCACCGCCAGCGAACACGACGCGCAGCGCGTTCCCGAGCGCCCGACGCGAGGGGTCGAAGTGCTCCGCCGTCAGCCGGCGATCCTCGGCGATCCGCACCCGGGCCCGCAGCGGCTCGAGGCGCGGGTCGGCGGCCGCGGCGTCGTCGTAGCTGCCGGGGCCGGGCTCCCCGCGCAGCAGCGCCGAGGCGACCACGTACTCCAGGCTGCGGCGCCGCTCGGCCGGGGAGCCGAGCGGCCCCGGCCGGGAGAGGTGCCGGATCGCCGGCTCGTGGGTGAAGACCTCCACCCGCTCCACCTCCGCGAGCCGGGCCCGCACCTCCGGTCCGAGGGCGGCGGCGCACTCCGCGGCGGTGAGCGCCTGGTACTCGGCCGAGACCCCGAGCTTCGGGACCACGTGCTCGATGGCCCAGGTGGCCGGGTGGCGCTCCAGCCGGAAGCGGCCCGACTGGCACAGCACGTCGTACAGCCCCCAGCGAGGCGCGGCGCGCACCAGCGCCGGGACCTCCTCCCCGCGCAGGGCGCGCAGGATGGCGCGGCTGGCGCGGCTGGCCGCGTCGCCCGCCGCCTGGGCCATGCGCGTCGCCGAGTCGAGCTCCGGGCGCTGCGCGAAGGTGCCCTGCCCGTCGGCCCAGGCGTGGGTGACGGCGTTCAGGACCTGCTCCTCCGTCGCCCCGAGCAGGTGGGCCGAGAGCGCGGTGGCCGAGATGCGGGTGAGCACGAGGTGGTGCACCTCGGTGCGGTCGAAGTCGTTGCGGCAGAGCGCCCGCTGGATCTCGTGGGCGTCCACGATCGCCAGGAGCAGCGCCCGCATGGGGACGCCCGGCTCGCCGGCCGCCGCGCGGCGCCGGGAGGCGAGGTCGGCCGCCGGGAGGATGGCGCCGATGGCGTCGGCGGCGTGGCCCTGCTCCACGGTGAGCCAGCCGTCGTCGACGTCGAGCCAGCGCACCACCAGGGAGGTGTCGTGGGAGGCCTTCTCGAGGTCGATGAGGTGGGTGGTGCCGAGGACGCGGGCGGCCCGCCCGGCGCCGCTGGCCGGAGCCGGAGGACCGCCGAGCTGCTTGAAGCAGGCCGGCCGGTTCAGGGCGAGCAGCCCGCCGGCCACGGCGTCGAGGAAGCAGCGGCGCGCGTGGCCCCAGACCGCGGGCCCGGGCGCGCCCCCCTCCGCGACGAAGGCGGCGATCTCGGCCAGCTCGGGGTCCACGTGGCTGCGCGGCTTCGGCCTGCCGGGTCGGGTGATCACGGGAGCCCGCATCTTGCCCGTCCCGCCGCGGAGACGGAAGGGCGCGGAGCCGCTCGCGCCCGGCCCGGACGGGGTGCTTCAGGCTGAGACACCCCCGCGCGCCGGAGCGGGCCGGTATGCTCGCCGCCCGAGCACCGGCGGGGTCCTTCATGTCCTTGGTGAGGTCGTCCGAGCAGCAGCGCCGCCCCGTCATCTGGGCCTTCAGCACCAGCCGCCTGCACGAGGTCTTCGAGAGCCTCGCGCCGGAGTGCGCCGACGTCGCCGAGGTCCGGGTCTTCGACAAGGTCTTCGAGGAGGCGCTCCACACCGCGCGCGAGTTGATGGACTCCGGCGAGGAGGTGGACGTCTTCCTCGCGGCCGGCTGGAACGCCGCCTACCTGCGGGACCACGCCCGCGTGCCGGTGGTCCTGGTCACCCCCACGGCGCACGACATCCTGCTGGCGCTCACCGAGGCCTGCCGGTCCTCGCGGCAAGTGGCGGTGGTCTCCTTTCGCGAGCTGCTCGCGGGCGTGGAGGCCTTCGCGCAGGCCCGCGGGGTGCAGATCGAGCAGCGCCCCTACCACACGCTCGAGGACGTCCGCGCCGCCGTGGCCGACCTGGCCGCCCGGGGCTGCGAGGTGGTGGTCGGGTCGGGTCCGGTCTGCGACGTGGCGGAGCGGGCCGGGCTGCGGACCATCCTGCTCTACTCCCGGGACTCGGTGCGCGGCGCCATCGCGCAGGCCGTCGAGGTGGCGCGGGCGGTGCGGGACGAAGCCTCCCTCCGCGCCCGGCTCGGCAGCATGCTCGACCACCTCACCGAGGCGGTGGTGGCGGTGGATCTCCAGGAGCGGATCCAGTCGCTCAACCCGGCCATGGAGCGCATCCTGGGCGCGGCCGCCGGCGAGCTGCTCGGCAAGCGGCTCGGCGCCCTCGCGCCCGACCTGACCCTGGCGCGCGTGCTCGAGACCGGCTCGGCGGAGCTCGACGGCGTGCAGCGGTTCGGGAACCGCACCCTGGTGGTGAACCGGATCCCGCTGCGCGAGCGCGGCACCCAGACCGGCGCGATGCTCACCTGCCAGGACTCGAGCACCGTGCAGCGGCTCGACCGGAACCTGCGCTCCCAGTACCGGCAGCGGCGGTTCGTGGCGCGCCACCTGCTCTCGAGCATCGTGGGCGCGTCCGGGCCGGTGCAGCGGCTGCGGGCGCTCGCCGAGACCTACGCGCGCACCGACGCCACCGTGCTCATCACCGGCGAGAGCGGCACCGGCAAGGAGCTGGTGGCCCAGGGCATCCACAACGCCAGCATCCGGCGCGACCACCCCTTCGTGGCCGTCAACTGCGCCGCCTTCCCGGAGTCGCTGCTCGAGTCGGAGCTGTTCGGGTACGACGAGGGCGCGTTCACCGGCACCCGGCGCGGCGGCCGCCCCGGGCTCTTCGAGGCCGCCCACACCGGGACCGTGTTCCTCGACGAGATCGGGGACATGACCCTCTCCCTCCAGACCCGGCTGCTGCGCGTCCTGCAGGAGCGCCAGGTGGTGCGGCTCGGCTCGAACGACCCCACCCCGGTGGACGTCCGCGTGATCGCCGCCACCAACAAGGATCTCAAGCGCGCCATCGCCGACCGCGAGTTCCGCGAGGATCTCTATTACCGGCTCAACATCCTCCACCTGCACCTGCCGCCGCTGCGCGAGCGCGCCGACGACCTCACCGCCCTCGCCTCCGACCTGCTGCAGCGGGCGCTGCTGCGCCACGACGCGCCGGCCGCGCACGCGCCGGCGCTCGCGCTGCTGCTGCCCCGGATCGCGAGCTACCGCTGGCCGGGGAACGTCCGCGAGCTCGAGAACGTGGTCGAGCGGGTGGCGGTCCTCTTCGCCGCCGGCGCCGATCGCGCGCCGGGCGAGGAGGCGCTCCGGGCGACCGTGCCGGAGCTGTTCGAGGAGCGGGAGCGGGAGCCCGAGGCCGAGGCGAACCTGCCCGGCGCCCGGCGCGCCCAGGAGCGGGAGCTCATCCAGCGGGCGCTGCAGGAGGCCGGCGGGAACCAGTCGGAGGCGGCGCGCCGGCTCGGGATCGGCCGGGCCACGCTCTGGCGGAAGCTGCGGGCGGGGTTGTGAGGCGGCCGGGTCAGGCCGGCCGCGCCGGCCCGGCGCGCTCGCCGGAGAGCGAGCCCGGGTGGGCGGCGGTGATCCGGACCGGCAGCAGCGCGGAGGCCGGCGCCTCGGCCTCGGTGGCCGGGAAGTGCACCACCCGGTTGTCGGGCGCGCGGCCGCAGCGGCGCGAGGGGTCGCCGTCCGAGGGGCCCTCCACCAGCACCTCCACCTCGCGCCCCACCAGCGCCCGGTTCTTCTCGAGGACGATGCGGCGCTGGACGGCCTGCAGCCGCTCGAGCCGCGCCAGCGCCACCTCGCGGTCCACCTCGGTCCACTCCGGCGCGCTGCCGAGCCGCAGCGCCGCCACGGTCTTCGGGCGCGGGCTGAAGACGAAGCTGAAGGAGTTGTCGAAGCGGGCCCGCTCCAGGAGCCGCATCGACCCCTCGAAGTCCTCGTCGGTCTCGCCGGGGAAGCCGACGATGAAGTCGGTGGTGATGGCGATGCCGGGGCGGGCCGCCTCCAGCCGGGCGTGCCGGGCGAGGTACTCCTCGACGGTGTAGTCGCGCCGCATGCGCTGGAGCACCGGGTCGGAGCCCGACTGCACCGGCAGGTGGAAGTGCGGCATCACCTTGGGCTCTTCCCGGAAGGCGTCGATGAGGGCGTCGGAGAGGTCGTGCGGGTGGCTGGTGGTGAAGCGCACCCGGGCGATCCCCGGCAGCGCCGCGACCTTGCGCAGCAGCTCGGCGAAGCTGCAGCCCCCGACGTAGGAGTTCACGTTCTGCCCGATGAGGGTCACCTCGCGGATCCCCACGGCGGCGAGCGAGGCGCACTCGCCCAGCACCTCGGCGAACGGACGCGAGACCTCGCGGCCCCGGGTGTGCGGCACGATGCAGAAGGCGCAGACGTTGTCGCAGCCCTTCATCACGGTGACGAAGGCGCCGATGCGGCCGCGCACCGCCTCCGGGTCGGCGGCCGGGAAGACGTACTCCTCCGAGTCCATCCAGCCGGTCTCGGCGAAGCGCTCCTTCTGCGCGGCCCGTTCGACGAGCTCCGGCAGCCGCGCGATGTTGTCGGGGCCGAAGACGAAGTCGAGGTACGGCACGCGCGAGAGGAGCCGCCCCTTCTGCTCCTGGGCCACGCACCCCGAGACCGCCAGCAGCGCGCCGCGCCGCGCCTTGTGCTCGCGGTAGCGGCCGAGGGCCGAGAGCAGCTTCTGCTCGGCCTTCTCGCGCACGGCGCAGGTGTTGAGGAGGATGAGGTCCGCGTCCTCCGGGTGCGGGGTGGCGGTGAAGGCGTGGCGCCCGAGCAGCTCGACCATGCGGGCGCTGTCGGCCTCGTTCATCTGGCAGCCGAAGGTGTGGACGAAGACCTTTCTCATCGCGCGGGGAAGGTAGGGGCTCGGCGGGTCCCGCGTCAACCGCGCGGCACCAGGGCGTCGGCGACCCCGGCGAGATCCTCCAGGCTGGCGACCGTCGCCACCCGATCCACCGCCCGGGCGTAGGCCGGCATCTCGCTGTCGCCCTGTCCCCAGGTGGCCCGGTCCTCCGGGCAGATCCAGAGCAGCCGGCGGGCGCGCCGTCGCAGCCGCGCCATCGCCGGCAGACCGGGGTCCAGGTAGTTGCTCCGGCCGTCGCCGATGACGAGCACGGTGGTGCGCCGGGTCACGGCGCCCGGGAAGCGCGCCAGGAACGCGCGCAGCGCCCGCCCGTAGTTGGAGTTGCCCCGCAGGTTCACGGCCTTCCCGGCGGTGGCGAGGTCCACCGCCCGCGCCAGGTCGCGCTCCCCGCGCAGCACCTTCGTCAGCTCGCCCAGGTCCGACACGAACCCGAAGGAGCGCACCCGTCCGAAGACGCCCTGGAGCGTGTGCAGGAAGAGGAGCATGAGCCGGGAGACGTGGCGCACCGAGTCGGACAGGTCGCAGAGCACCACCAGGTCCGGGCGCTCCGGACGCCGGCGGCGGAACGCCAGCCGCGCCGGAAAGCCGCCGAGCGCCATCCCGCGCCGGAGCGTCCTGCGGACGTCGAGCGCGCCCCGGCGCCGGTGGGCCCGCAGCGCCAGCCGGGACTTGAGCCGCTCGGCCAGCCGGCGCACCGCCAGCTCCATCCGCTGCCGCTCGGCCGACCCGACCGGCGCGAGCGTGCGCGACGCGAGGGGCTCGCGGGCCCGCCGCTCCAGCTCGGCGGCCCGGCGCGCCGCCTCCGCCACCTGCTCGAGCTGGGCCTCG
>JAJXVM010000103.1 GCA_021782135.1 Myxococcales bacterium
TCCGGCGGCGACGACGAGCGCGCGGCCGAGGCGCTCGACCGGACCGCGCTGAAGCGCGTCTTCCAGCACGGCTTCCTGCGCCTCCTCGAGCTGCGCTGGCGGGCCGAGCGGATCTTCCAGGCCGGCGGCGCCGGCACCCCGGCGGCGCCGCTCCTCGACGCCCCGCTCGGCGAGGCCCTGACCGCGCTGGTGCGGCGGCGCCCGGCCTTCTTCCCCGGCCTCGAGCTGCCGCGCGAGGAGTGGGGGGAGCTCGCGGCCCGAGCCTTCACCCCGCGCCACTTCCTCTCCGCGGAGGACGTGGCGCGGACGACCGCCGCGCTCGACCTCTCCGAGGGGCTCGCCGGGCTGGCCCGCGAGCTCGCCCTGGCGGCGCCGCAGCCGGCGGACCGGCCCGGGCGCGAGCCGCCGCGGCTCTCGGCCCTCTACCTGACCGCCCTCGCCAACGAGCGGCTGGGGCGCCCCTTCGCGCCCGTCCCGCTCGACGCCGCCGAGCTGCCCCGGGCCGCGGAGCTGCTCGCCGACCTGGACGATCCCCGGCTGGCGGGACGCGGCGCGCCGGCGGCGCTGCTGCTCGAGCTCGCCCGCAACCGGGCCGAGGAGCTGGCCCCCCTGCGCGAGGGCGGCGCGGTGCCGGCGGCGCACCAGGCGGCGCTGCTGGTCCGGTAGCCCGCCGGGCCTCCTCGGCTACTCGGCCTCGTCCGGCGCCGCCTCGGCCGGCGCGCCGAGCGAGAGCCCGCAGTCCGGGCACTCCGGGTGGCCCGGGTCGATGACGAACCGGTGGCCGCAGGCCGGGCAGTCCACCTCCCCGCCCTCGTCGAGGTCCACGCCCTTGATGCCGCGCTCGGCCGCCGCCGCGGCGCCCGGATCCTGGAGCAGGTCGGCCCAGTCCCGGCGCAGGAAGCCGAGCGCGCGCTCCGCGTCCGGAGCGGGCACGTAGAGGTTCCAGAGCGGGTGCGCCTGCTCCTCCGGGCGCCGCGGCGGCACCTGCTCCACCTCGGGGGCGAACCCCTCCTCCTCGAGGAGCTCCATCATCTCCTTCACCGAGGCGTAGCCGGAGCGGAGCAGGAGCGCGAGCCCCTCCGCGGCGGCGTCGCAGGTCACGCAGGCGCCGCCGCCGTCGAGGGGCGTGTTGCAGGTCTTGCATGCCTGGACGTCCATGTGCGCCTCCGGGTGCGGGCCCCCGAGCCATTGTAGGCGCCCGGGCGCGACGGGCGCATTCCTCTTTGAGGAGCCCCGCGGCTATACTGCGCGCCCCATGCCCATGATCATCGACGGCAAGAAGATCGCAGCCCAGGTTCGCGCCGAGGTGGCGCAAGAGGTGGAGAAGCTGAAGGCGCGGGGGCGCACCCCCGGCCTCACGGTGGTGCGCGTCGGCGACGACCCCGCCTCGGCGGTGTACGTGCGCGGGAAGCGGAAGGCCTGCGAGGAGGTGGGGATCCGCTCCGTGGAGCACCACCTGCCGGAGACCACCCCCCAGGGCGAGCTGCTCGCGCTGGTCCGCCGGCTCAACGCCGACCCGACCGTGGACGGCATCCTGGTGCAGCTCCCGCTCCCCAAGGGGCTCGACGAGGGGGAGATCCTCGACGCCATCGACCCCGGCAAGGACGTGGACGGCTTCCACCCGGTCAACGTCGGGGCGCTCTGCCTCGGCAAGCCGGCCCCGCGCCCCTGCACCCCGCACGGCGTGATGCGGCTCCTCGCCGAGGCCGGCTGCGATCCCAAGGGCAAGCGCGCGCTGGTCATCGGGCGCTCGCACATCGTCGGCAAGCCCATGGCGATGATGCTCCTCGAGAAGCACGCCACCGTGACCATCGCCCACTCCCGCACCCAGGACCTCGCCGCCGAGGTGGCGCGCGCCGACATCGTGGTGGCCGCCATCGGCAAGGCCGAGATCATCCGCGGCGAGTGGGTGAAGCCCGGCGCGGTGGTGATCGACGTCGGGATGAACCGCAAGGCCGACGGCAAGCTCTGCGGCGACGTGGAGTACGCGGGCGCCGCCGAGCGCGCCGCCGCCATCACCCCGGTACCGGGCGGCGTCGGTCCCATGACCATCGCCATGCTGCTCGTGAACACGGTGGAGCTCGCGCGGACGCGGGCGTGAGCCGGGCGGCGCCCCTCCTCCCCGCGGCGGCGATCGGCCTCCTCCTGGCCGACTGCTGCTCGCGCGGAGGCGGCGCCTACACGGTGCGGGAGGCGCCGCCCCCGGCGCCCCCCTCGACCCTCTCCGAGGACGAGGTGGCGCGGTCGGTGCCGCGGCCGCTCCTGCGCGTGCTGCTCCTCGGCGACTTCGGCGACCGCACCTGCCAGCAACGGGCGGTGGCCGGCGCCGTGGCCGCGGCGCACCGGCGCGCCCCCTTCGACCTCGGCCTGCACCTCGGGGACAACCTCTACGAGTGCGGGCCGGACGCGGCCCTCCCCGGCGCCGCCGCCTGCGCCTTCGCGCGCGACGGCGGCGCCGTGATCCCGGGGTACCGGCCTCCCGCCGACGACCGCTTCCGCCAGCTCCTCGAGGAGCCCCTCGCGCCGCTCGCCGAGGGGCCGCATCCGGTCCCCTTCTACGCCGCGCTCGGGAACCACGACGTGGCCACCTCCGGCTCCTGCGCGAGCGGGCCGGCCGCCGGGGCGGCGGCGCTGGGCCGGACCAAGGCCTGCCTGGAGGTGGCCCACCAGGGACCCCTCTGGCGGATGCCGGGCCGGCACTACGTGCTCGACCGCGGGCCGGCCCGCTTCGTGGTGCTCGACGGCAACCTGCTCGCCCGCGACTACGGCGGCTTCACGCTCGACGACGAGGTGGCCTTCGTCCGCGAGGCCACCCGGGGCTGCGGCGAGCGGCGCTGCTTCGTGGTCGCCCACCAGCCGGCCGCGACCGCCGGGAGCCACGTCTCCGACTGGAAGGACGGCACCTACCGCGAGCGGCTCCGGCGCGTCCAGGAGGCCTTCCAGGGCCCAATCGCCGCCTGGCTCTCGGGGCACGACCACGACCTGCAGCAGCTGCGAGCCCCGGCCGGCTACGACGTCTTCGTCTCCGGAAACGGCTCGCGCCAGCGCGCGCGGGAGCGGTTCCACCGGACGATGCCCCCCGACGCGCGGCTCCTCTTCGCCTCGACCGCCTGGGGCTTCGCCACCCTCGAGATCTTCGACGACGGGTGGGGCGTGCGCTTCGAGGACACGTCGGGCGTGAGCCTCCACTGCTGCCGCGCCCGCGGGGCCGGCCGCTGCGAGCCCGCCGGCTGCTGGCGCTGATCCGCCGCCCGACGGCTGCTCGTCGTCGAGCGCCGCGGCCCGAGGGCCACGGGCACGACCGGAGGGCGCGAATCGCGCCCCCCCCCTTGGGGAAGGTGCGGACGACCTCCCCTCGCGCAATCGGCGCCCGCACGGGTAGCGAAAGTGGAGCGTCCGGCTTCGCTTGACCCCGGGGGCTCCCCCGATAGAATCCGCGCACCTTCCGTTCAAGGCCCACCATGCCCCTCCGCACACCGCTCTACGACCAGCACGTCCGACAGGGCGGGCGCATGGTCGAGTTCGCCGGCTGGGAAATGCCGGTGCAGTACGCCGGGATCCTGGCCGAGCACGAGGCGGTCCGCACGCGCGTCGGCCTCTTCGACGTCTCGCACATGGGCGAGGTCGTGTTCCGCGGGCCCGCGGCCCTGGCCTCCCTGCAGCGGCTCTTCACGAACGACCTCTCGCGGTGCGCCGACGGTCAGGCCCAGTACGGCTGCCTCTGCCGCGAGTCGGGCGGCATCGTGGACGACGTGGTGGTCTACCGCCGCTCGGCCGAGGACCTCCTCGTCTGCGTGAACGCCTCGAACCGGCGGAAGGACTTCGAGTGGCTGCGCGATCACGCCGGCCCGGGGGTCTCCGTCGACGACGAGTCGGACGCCTGGGCGCAGCTCGCGCTCCAGGGCCCGAAAGCCGCCGAGGTCCTGCAGCCGCTCACCGGGACCCGCCTCGGCTCGGTGGGCACGTACCGCTTCACGGACGCCGAGGTGGCGGGCGTCCGAGTGATCCTGGCGCGGACGGGCTACACCGGCGAGGACGGGTTCGAGCTCTTCTGCCCTCCGGATCAGGCCGGGAAGCTCTGGGCCGCGCTCCTGCGGGCCGGCGAGGCGGCCGGCATCGCCCCCTGCGGCCTGGGCGCCCGGGACTCGCTCCGGCTCGAGATGGCCTACCGGCTCTACGGCAACGACATGGACGACGGGACCACGCCGCTCGAGGCCGGGCTCTCGTGGGTGGTCAAGCTCGACAAGGGCGACTTCATCGGGCGCGACGCGCTCAAGCGGCAGAAGGAGCAGGGGGTCCCGCGCAAGCTGGTGGGGTTCGTCCTCACCGACCCCGGGATCGCCCGCCACGGCTACCCGGTGCTCCAGGACGGGCGCCCGGTGGGCGCGGTGACCAGCGGCACCCGCTCCCCCACCCTGGGCACCTCCATCGGCCTCGCCTATGTCCCCCCGGCGCTCGCCGCCGAAGGCTCGACCTTCGCGGTGGAGATCCGGGGCCGCCCCGCCGCCGCCAAGGTTGTGAAGACCCCTTTCCACGACAGGAGGAAGCCGTGAACCTTCCCGACGATCTCAAGTACACGAAGGAGCACGAGTGGTGCCGCATGAAGGGCAAGCGCGCCACCGTGGGCATCACCGACCACGCCCAGAGCTCGCTCGGGGACATCGTCTACGTGGAGCTGCCCGAGGTGGGCGACGTGGTGAAGAAGGGCGAGTCCTTCGGCGTGGTCGAGTCGACCAAGGCCGTCTCGGAGCTCTTCGCGCCGGTCTCGGGCAAGGTCGTCGAGGTGAACGACCCGCTGGCCGACGCGCCCGAGACCATCAACGAGGATCCGTACGAGGAGGGCTGGATGATCCAGGTCGAGGTCTCGGACGAGAAGGAGCTCGCCGGGCTGCTCGACGCCGCCTCCTACGGCAAGTTCGTCGAGGAAGAGCAGGCCTGAGCGGTGCGCTACCATCCCCACACCGAGGGCGACGTCCGGGAGATGCTCGAGGCCGCCGGGGCGAAGAGCCTCGACGACCTCTTCCGCTCCATCCCGGCGCCGCTCCGGCTGAACCGGCCGCTGGAGCTGCCGCCGCCCGCCGACGAGATCACGCTCTTCTCCGAGCTGCGGCGACTGGCCGCGCGCGACGACGTCCAGCACCCGCCGTTCGTGGGGGCCGGCGCCTACCCGCACCACGTCCCGCCGGTGGTCGATCAGCTCCTCCTGCGCGGAGAGTTCTTCACCGCCTACACGCCGTACCAGCCGGAGATCTCGCAGGGCACGCTCCAGGCGCTCTTCGAGTGGCAGACCTTCGTCTGCCTGCTCACCGGCCTCGAGGTCGCCAACGCCTCCATGTACGACGGGGCGAGCGCCACCGCCGAGGCGGTGCTCATGGCCACCCGGATCACCGGCCGGAGCAAGGTGGTGGTGAGCGCGGCGGTCCACCCGGAGTACCGCAAGGTGCTCGCGACCTACCTGCGCTCCTCCGGCGACCGGATCGTCACCGTGCCCTTCGGGCCGGACGGGCGCACCGACCTGGCCGCCCTGTCGGCGGCGGTGGACGAGGAGACCGCCGCGGTGGTGGTGGGCTACCCGAACTTCCTCGGCGTCGTCGACGCCGTGCCCGAGGCGGCCGCGGCGGCGCACGCCAAGGGCGCCCTGTGCATCTCGGTCACGACCGAGGCGGTCGCGCTCGGGCTGCTGCAGGGCCCGGGGGCGCTCGGCGCCGACGCGGCGGTGGGCACGTTCCAGAGCTTCGGCAACCCGGTCTCGTTCGGCGGACCGGCGCCCGGCTTCTTCGCCCTGCGCGAGGAGCACCTGCGGCAGATGCCCGGGCGGGTCTGCGGAGCCACCGTGGACAAGCTCGGCCGCCGCGGGTTCGTGCTCACGCTCTCCACGCGCGAGCAGCACATCCGGCGCGAGCGGGCGACGTCCAACATCTGCACCAACGCCGGGCTCTGCGCGCTCGCCTCGACCATCCACCTCGCCCTGCTCGGGAAGAAGGGGCTGGCCGAGCTGGCCCGGGTGAACTACGCGCGCGGGCGGCTGCTCTCCGAGGCGATGGAGCGGCAAGGGTTCCGCCGCGTCTTCTCCGGCCCGGCCTTCAACGAGCTGGCCTTCGAGGTGGGGGACGCGGAGGGGGTGGTCGAGCGGCTCGCCTCCCGCGGGATCGCCGCCGGCGCCCCGCTGGCTCGCTTCTACCCGGACGATCCGAAGCTCCGGGGCGCCCTGCTGTGCGTCGCCACCGAGCTCCACGCCCCGGAGCTCATCGACCTGTTCGCGAAGGCGGTGAGGAGCTAGATGGCCAACCCGACCGGCTGGAAGCCCGACGTGCAGGCGGGCGTGGCGCACGCGGCGCAGGAGGAGGTGGGGCTCGGTCACGCGACCCGTGGCCTCGCCTTCGAGGAGGGGCTGCTGTTCGAGCGCGGCTCGCGGGGGCGCACGGGGGTGTCGCTCCCGCCCCGCGGCAGCGACGCCGATCCGGCGCGCGAGATCCCGGTGGCGCTGCTGCGCCCGGAGGTGGAGGGGCTGCCCGAGGTGGGCGAGCTCGAGGTGGTGCGGCACTTCACCCGGCTCTCCACCTGGAACTGGGGCATCGACACCGGCTTCTACCCGCTCGGCTCCTGCACCATGAAGTACAACCCGAGGTCGAGCGAGGCGCTGGCGCGCCTGCCCGGCTTCGCCGAGCTGCACCCGCTCGCTCCCCCGTCCATGGCGCAGGGCGCGCTCGAGCTCATGTACCGGCTCGAGCGGGCGCTGAGCGAGATCTCCGGGTTCGCCACCACCACCCTGGCGCCAGCCGCCGGCGCCCAGGGCGAGCTCTGCGGCCTGATGGTGATCCGGGCCTATCACGTGGCGCGCGGCAACCCGCGCAAGAAGGTGCTCATCCCGGACACCGCGCACGGGACCAACCCGGCCAGCTCGGCCCTCAACGGCTACCAGGTGGTGCCGGTGAAGAGCGGCGAGGACGGGCGGCTCCACCCCGAGGCGGTGCGGGCGGCGATGGACGAGGACGTCGCCGCCATCATGATCACCAACCCCAACACGCTCGGGATCTTCGAGAGCCACATCGCCGAGATCGCCGACGTCGTCCACGCCAAGGGCGGCCTGGTGTACGGGGACGGCGCCAACATGAACGCCCTGCTCGGCGTGGCGCGCCCCGGCGACATGGGCTTCGACGTGATGCAGTTCAACCTGCACAAGACCTTCGCCACCCCGCACGGCGGCGGCGGTCCGGGATCCGGCCCGGTGGCCGTCAAGGAGCAGCTCGCGCCGTTTTTGCCGCTCCCGCTCGTCGTCCGCGAGGGGGACCGCTACCGGCTGGTCACCGACCCGGCCGAGCGGCCGCGGAGCATCGGCAAGCTCCGCGAGTTCTGGGGCAACTTCGGGATGTTCGTCCGGGCCTGGGCGCTCATCCGCGAGCTCGGGCCGGAGGGGCTGCGCCGGGCCGCCGAGCTGGCGGTGCTGAACGCCAACTACGCCCGCGCGCTGCTGAAGGACGCCTACGACCTGCCGTACGCGACCGACTCGCTGCACGAGGTGGTCTTCAGCGACAAGAACCTGAAGCCGACCGGCGTCACCACCATGGACGTGGCGAAGCGGCTCATCGACCACGGGTTCCACCCGCCGACGGTCTACTTCCCGCTCGTGGTGCACGGCGCGCTCATGATCGAGCCGACCGAGACCGAGTCGAAGGAGACCATCGAGCGCTTCTGCGCGGCCATGCGCGACATCGCGGAGGAGGCGGCCGTTCGCCCCGAGGCGGTCAAGGCCGCGCCGGTGAAGCCGGTGCGGGCGCGGCTCGACGAGACCCGGGCGGCGCGCAAGCCGGTGCTCCGCTGGACGCCGGGCATGAAGGTCGAGTAGCGGCCCGCCGGCGCGGTCCGGGCGCGCCGCCCCGCGCGGGCCATCGTGGCGAGCGCCCCCAACTCGGGCCAGCCCCGAGGGCCCGCCGGAGCGCGCCGTCCGACCGCCTAGGCTTCGGGCATGCGCGCCACCCTCCGCCGGATCGCCTGCCTCGCCGCCCTCGTGACCCTCACCGCGGCCCCCTCCGCCGCCCGCGCCCAGGAGGAGCTCGAGGGCATGCCGCTGCTCCTCTCCTCCGGCGACAGCGGCCTCAGCCTCTCGCTGCGGCTCGCCTACGCCCTCCCGCTCGGCGACGCCGCGAGCGGCGTCCGGTTCGGGGACGTCATCGAGGGCGCCATCCCGCTGCAGCTCGACGTCGGCTGGCGCTTCGACCGGCGCTGGACCGTGGCGGCCTTCTTCCAGTACGGCTTCGCCTGGACCGGCTCGAGCTGTCCGCCCGGCGCCGACTGCGCGGCGTGGGACGTGCGGCTCGGCGCCGAGGTGCTGTACCGCATCCTGCCGGACGCCCAGTGGGTCCCGTGGGTGGGGCTCGGCGCCGGGTACGAGTGGGCGGGGGCGACGCGGAGCTTCGGCGCCGCGAGCGGGAACGTGACCAGCCGCGGCTTCGAGCTCGCCGAGGTCCAGGCGGGCCTCGATTACCAGTGGGGCAGGAGCCTCTCGTACGGTCCGTACGCCGCCCTCACCCTGGGCCGGTTCTCCACCACCACCAGCGGCGACATCCCCGACGAGGCGATGCACGAGTGGCTGCAACTCGGGATCAAGGGGACCTTCGGGTTCTAGCTCGGGCCGCCGCCCCGCGGCGGCCGCTCAGTCGCCGGAGGGCGGCTGCCGGAAGACGCGGAGCCCCGCCGAGCCGACCTCGAGGTAGAAGCCGAAGCCGAAGCGGATCTCGCCGCGGTCGTCCACCATCCCGGACGGCGGGTTCACGAAGGGCGAGGCCTTCCGGAAGGCCTCCATCGCCACGCGGTCGAGGAAGTCCACGCCGCTCGACCGCTGCACCTGGATGTCCTTGAGCGCGCCGCTCCGATCGAGAGTCACCTCCACCATGGTGATCCGGTCCTTGTACGCGTACATGCGCCCGGTCGGATCGCGCGTGGCGAGCGCCTCGCCGGGGCGCCACTCGTTCGCCACCGCCTGCTTCACCCGGTTCAGGTATCCGGCGTACTTCCACTCGCGCGTGTTGAGGTACGTCCCATCCCCCTCCTCCACGCCGTCGAGCCGATCGGGCGCCGGTCCGCCAGCCAGCTTGTCGTAGGTGGCGGCGCTCGGGTGGAGGTTGAGCTTGCCGAACTTGCCCGGCTCCCCGCCCTTCCCCTCGGCGCCCGCCTGTCCGGCGGCGCCGGCGGCTCCGCCCGGCGCGCCCGGCTGGGCCTCCTGCCCCGGGACGGGAGGGCGGAGCCGAAGCATGCCGTTCGGGTCGGCGCCGAGGGCGAGCTTCCGCTGGGCCTCCTGGGCCCGCTGGGCTGGAGTGGCGGCGCCCCCGGCGCGCCCTCCGGCGTTGGGGTTCCCCTGCTCGCCCGCCACCTGGGGGGCCGGCTTCCGCAGCGGCTCCAGCAACCGCTGCGGCGGCCGCTGGCTCGGCTTGGGCTCCGACGGCTTCGCGAGCGTG
This sequence comes from Myxococcales bacterium, assembly GCA_021782135.1. GTDB lineage: Bacteria > Myxococcota > Myxococcia > Myxococcales > Anaeromyxobacteraceae > Anaeromyxobacter_B. The sequence continues at coordinate 9,456 of JAJXVM010000103.1, forward strand.
TTCTTGTAGCCGGCCCGCGCGTCGCGCGAGCGGGTCTCCTTCTCGACGGTGTTGTTCCGGTCGGAGACGAAGCGGCTGTCCTTGGGCGCCGCGTCGTTGTTCGAGGGCTCGACGTCCACCACCTGGCCCGGCGCCTTCGGGGTGGCCGGCGGCGGGGTCGGAGCCCGCGGCGGGGCGGCCGCCGAAGGTGCCTTGGCCAGGGCGCGCTGGGCCGGAGCCGCGGCGCCGACCCTGCGGTTGGCCTCCCACTGCCGCGCCGAGAGGGGCGCGAGCGACACCGGCTCGGGCGGCGTCGTCCCGCGATCCTTGCCGAGCCAGTCGAGGTGCAGCTCGGAGAGCACCGCCGCGTTCACGATGAGCGAAACCACCAGCGCCGCGAGAGCGCGGCGCCAGGGGCGCGACGGAAGCCGCCGGCGGCGGAGCATGGGTCCGAGGTAGGCCACGGGAGAGCGCCGATCGAGGACGCTGTACCAGATTGTAACGCACGGAGGGGAAAGCGCTTCCCGGCTCGGGCCGGTTTCCGCCGCGCCGCGGCCGCCGTTGACGGCGCTCCGCGCCTGGGGGCATAGATCGCGCCCTGCCATGGGCGCCAGCGCACCCACACCTCCCCGGCCCGAGCGGCCGCCCCCTCGCCGTCCGCCGCGCCGCCTCCGCGCCCAGGCAGCCCTCGCCGCCCTGGGCGTCCTGCTCGCGCTGGCGGCCGCCTCCGGGGCGCGGTCCGCGCTCGTCCGCGCCCGGGAGGCGGTCCAGGAGAAGCTGCGGGCGCGCTTCCCCGAGGCGCGGCTCGGACCGGCCGGCCTCGACGGGCGGCTGCGGATCGCGTTCGCGGGCCTCTCCATCCCAGGCGAGGCTCCAGCCGATCCCCCGCTCCTCACCGTGCGAAAGGTGGCCGTGCAGCTCGCCTGGCTCCCGCTGCTGGCCGGGCGCGCCCAGCCGGCGGCGGTCCTGCTCGAGGGGGTGACCATCGACGGCGGGCCTGGCGGGCGAGGGCTCCGTCGCCTGGCCGGCCTCCTCCAGAGGCGGGGGCGGCCGGCCGAGGGCCCCGACCGCGAGCCCCCGCTCCTCCGGCTCGAGGAGGTCCGGCTGGACCTGCTCGTCTCCGGGGAGAACGGCGCGGCGGAGCCGGTCGAGCTCGGCCCGCTCTCCGGCGAGGTCCGGGTGACGGGCCCGCGGGGCGTCCGACGTCTCCTGGCCCGTGCCTGGTGGGGCGACGGCGCCCACGGCGAGCTCGAGCTTGGCCTCGCCGCGCCGCGGCGCGCGCGGCTGCGCGTCGCCGGAGCCGCCCTCTCCGCCCTGCCGCGCCCGCTGGCGCGGCGCCTCCCCTTCGAGCTCCGCGGCGGGTTCCTGGCCCTCGAGCTCCAGGCGGAAGGCGCGAGCCCGGCGCGGGGGGAGGCGCGGCTCGAGGTCAAGGCGAGCGAGGTGGTCGCCGGTGGCGGCGCGCTCGGGCCCGAGCCGCTCGGCCCCGTGACGCTCTCGGTCGCGGGGACGCTCGACTGGGACGCGCGGGCCCGCGCGCTGCGGCTCCGGGACGCGGAGCTGTCCCTGGGGGACGCGGGGCGAGCCCGGGTGGCGCTCGCGGCGGCGCTGGCGCTTCGCCCGGAGGCGCGGTTCGAGCTCGGGATGCGCGCCGACGCGCTCTCCTGGGGCGACCTCGTCGCGGCGCTGCCGCCGGCGCTC
>JAJXVM010000104.1 GCA_021782135.1 Myxococcales bacterium
GCGCCCCGGCCGGCAGGGCAGCCCGCGCTGGCCCTCGACGAGCCGGGCGCGCCGATGCCGGAGCGCCCGGCCCCGAGGCGCGCGGTGGACCTCTCGGCGCTCATCGACGAGGAGCTGCTGGAGGAGCCGCAGCACCGGCCCCGCGTCACCCGCGTCGAGGTGAACGTGAGCCTGGTCTCGGACCACAACTTCTACGTGGGGGCGACGCGCCGGGTCGACTCCGGCGGCGTCTTCATCGCCACCCAGCTGCCGCCGCCGGTCGGCACCCGCCTGCAGGTCCGGCTCGGGCTGGCGGACGGGCGCAAGATCGACCTCGACGGCGAGGTCACCTTTCTGCGCGAGCGCGGCGCGACCACCGGCCGGCAGCCCTCCGGCTGCGGGGTGCGGCTCATCGGGCTGCCGGGCTGGGCGGCCGACGCCATCGACCGCTTCATGCTGGCGCGCCAGCCGATCTTCCTCGGCGGCGTCTGACCGGCGCCGCCCCTACTCCTCGACGGCGCGATCGCTGCGCCGCACGCCGAGGAGGTAGGGGTAGACGAACTGGTCGAGGTCGCCGTCGAGGACGTCGTCCACCTTGCCGGTCTCGACCCCGCTGCGCAGGTCCTTCACCAGCCGGTAGGGCGCGAGCACGTAGCTGCGGATCTGCGAGCCGAAGTTGATGTCCTTCTTCTGCGCCTCGGCCTGGTCCAGCAGCGCCTGCCGCTTCTTCTCCTCGTGGTCGTAGAGGCGGGAGCGGAGGATCTTCCAGGCCATGGAGCGGTTCTTCTGCTGGCTCCGCTCGTTCTGCATGGCGACCACGATGCCCGTCGGCAGGTGGGTGATGCGCACCGCCGAGTCGGTCTTGTTCACCTTCTGCCCGCCGGCGCCGGACGAGCGGTAGGTGTCGATGCGGACGTCGGTCTCCTTGATGTCGATGACGATGTCGTCCTCGATCTCGGGGGTCACGTCCACCGCCGCGAAGCTGGTCTGCCGCCGGGCGGCCGAATCGAAGGGGCTGATGCGCACCAGCCGGTGCACGCCCTTCTCCGCCTTGAGGAAGCCGTAGGCGTGATCGCCGCGGGCGATGAACGAGGCGGAGGAGATCCCCGCCTCCTCGCCGGCCACCAGGTCCGCCGGCTCCACCTCCCAGCCCTTGCGCTCGCAGTACCGGGTGTACATGCGGTACAGCATCGCCGCCCAGTCCATCGCCTCGACGCCACCGGCGCCGCTCTTCACCTCGACGATGGCCCCGGCGCGGTCGTGGGGGCCGGAGAGCATCTTCTCGAACTCGAGCGCCTCGACGATCCGCACCGTGCCCTCGCCGGCCTGCGCCGCCTCGATCCGGGTGGCCTCGTCGTCGGCCTCCTCGGCCAGCTCGTGCAGCGCGAGGGCGTCCTCGAGCGCGCGGGCGGCGCGGTCGAAGCCGCCCACCCCGGCCTCGAGCTGGGCCTTCTCCTTCAGGAGGGCCTGCGCCTTGGCGTTGTCCGCCCAGAGGGCGGGGTCCTCGGCGATCCGGGTCAGCTCGGCGACGCGCTCCCGCTTCCTGTCGACGTCAAAGGGACCCCCGGAGGCCGTCGAGACGGCGGGAGAGGTCCTGCAGGAGCTCGCTGGTCGGTGCGGCCATGGTGGAACTCCAATACCCTCGCCCGGGGCGGGAGGCAAGGCGCCGGCCGCCGTCCGGGCCCGCTCAGGCGGCGGCCCGGACGGCGAAGCTCGCCACCTCGCGCCAGGCCGCCTCGAACTGCGCCCGGTCGAAGCCGGTCCCGGAGGCCACCCAGTCGAAGTGGGGTGGCACATGGGTGGGGTGGTCGAAGTGGCCGATGATGTCGTGGTGATCGGCCCAGACGGCGGTCACCACCTCGCCCCGCACCTGCGAGAGCGTGGGGACGATCCCGTCGTTCGCCCGCACGCCGGGGATCCGGCCGTAGGCCCGGCGCAGCATGGCGGCCTGGGCCCGCTCGAGCCGCGGCACGCGCGCCGGATCGCTCCCGGAGGCGAGCCGGTAGAGCCCGACGTAGAGGGCGTGGGTGGCCTGGGCGTAGCCGTCGAGCCCCGCCTTGAAGGCCGAGCCGAGCCCCGGCTTCCGGCCCCGCGTCACCACGCAGCCGTACCGCACCCCGGGGCGGTCCTCGGTGGAGGCGTTGAAGAGGTCCATCCCGGCGGGCGCGATCTGGGCCACCAGGTCCTGGTCCTTCCCGACGCTCCGGAAGAACTCCTCGACCGCCTCGCGGCGGCCGATGGAGAAGTCGGCGAGGAGCTGGACCAGGAGCTGGTCGATCACGCCCGACGGGCGCGCGCTCCGGCCGCGCAGCAGCGAGGCCAGCTTGAGGGCGACCCGCAGCGGGATGCGGCCCGCGCGCAGGCTGTAGATGGTGCTGAGCGAGAGGAGCTGGAGCAGCTGCTGGCCGAGCAGGCTGGTGAAGAGGTGGGCGAGCGGGGTGCCGTAGTGCGGCGTGGAGACGGTGACCACCGCCCGCACCGCTCGCGCGCAGCGCTCGACGTCCACCGGGGTGGGGAGCGACACCCGGGGCGTCACCAGCAGCCGGGCGTCGAGCCCGCCGCTCGAGTGACCGACGATGGTGACGTCGCCCGGCGCGAGGTCGAGCACCTGGTCCACGGCCTCGGCCACCAGGGCGGCGCGCTTGCGGAGCGAGGCGGTGGGCACGGTGGCGACCACCCGCAGCTCGCCGGTGAGCCCGGCCCGCGGTCCGATCTCGGCGAGGAAGTCGCGGACGTGCGCGAAGTAGGCGAAGTCCCCCAGGTTGGCGAAGCCGAAGAAGCCGGGGACGAGCAGGACGTGGTGCGGGCGCCTCACGGGGCGAGTGTACCGCCGCCGGGCGGGCGGCGGCGGGAGAAGAGGGGACGCGCCGCCCTACCCCGCGCGCCGCCCCCGCGCGAGCGCCAGCAGCAGCGCGCCCGCGGTGAAGGCCGCGCAGGCGTGGGCGAAGAGGTCCCCCACCCGCGCGTAGACCGTCTCCCCGGTCATCCGCGGCAGGTCCCCGACCAGCAGCCTCGCCGGCTCCTCCGGGTCGGGCGCCAGGTCCGGGTCCACGGGGCCGAGGTCGATGGCGCCCGGGGCCAGCTCGCCGGTGGGGAGGACGATGGCGGTCACGCCGGCGTAGGCCGGGCGCGCCACCGCGCGCATGGTCTCGATGGCCCGCAGCCGGACGATGGCGAGGAACTGGTACGGTCCGGAGGAGTAGCCGTACCAGGCGTCGTTGGTCGGGTTGACGAGCAGCTCCGGGCGCTGCGCGGCGTACGCCACGTTCACCTCGGGGAAGATGGCGTCGAAGCAGATCATGGGGGCGACCCGCACCTCGCCCTCGGCGGACGGGAACGAGAGCACCCTCAGGCGCGCCCCGGGCACCTGGGGCACCATCGCCGGGACCACCTGCCGGATGAACGGCAGGTACTCCTGGAGCGGGACGTACTCGCCGAAGGGGACGAGGTGGTGCTTCTGGTAGCGCGCGAGCACGCGCAACCCCGGGCTGGCGAGGAACAGGCTGTTGCCGCCCACGATCTCGCGCCGGCCGTCCACCTGGATGGCGCCGCTCGTCACCGCGCCGAGCAGCAGGTGGGCGTGCGCCAGCCGGGCCATGCCCGACCCCGGCAGGTCGAAGCTCTCGAGATCGGGCGGCACCAGCCAGGGGAAGCTCGCCTCCGGCCAGACCACCAGCTCCGCGCCGCGGCGATCCGCCTCGACCGTGAGCGGCACGTAGCGCGAGAGGATGTACTCGCCGTGGCGCCGCATCTCGTTCTTCACCGACTGGTTGACGTTCCCCTGGACCAGCCCCACCCGCAGCCGCGGCGCCCGCGCCATCCGGGCGCGCACCTCCCGCAGGTGGAGGGCGCCGTAGCCGAGCGAGAGCGCCACCGCGGCGGCGCCGGCGGCGGCCACGCGCCACGGCGTCGGGCGCCCCGCCAGCCGGGCCTCGGCCACGGCGTGCAGGACGCCGTTCACCAGCACCACCAGGGCGGCCACCAGGTAGACCCCGCCGAGCGCCGCGAGCTGCGACGGCAGCGGGTGGCGCGCCTGCAGGTAGCCGAGGTTGGCCCAGGGGAAGCCGGTGAAGAGGTAGTTGCGCGAGAGCTCGGTGGCCACCCAGATCGGCGGCAGCACCGCCCAGAGCGGCAGCCGCAGGCGCGCGCCGATCACGCGGGCCAGCGCGAAGGCGAGGCCCCAGTGGAAGGCCATGTAGAGGACGAGCAGCGACAGCCCGGCGAGCGCGGTCGGGAGCGGCACGCCGCCGAACGCCGTCATGGCGTGGTTCACCCACCAGATGGCGGCGTAGAAGTAGGCCAGCCCGGCGGCGAGCCCGAGGCCGAAGGCGCTCTTCCACCCCGGCGCCCGCTGGAGCGCGAAGAGCGCCGGCACGAGCCCCAGCCAGGCGAGCCACTCGAGGTGGCCGGCCGGGTCGAGCTCGTGGAGCGAGACGAACGGGAGCGCCAGCGGCAGCGCCAGGGCCAGGAGGAGGCCCGAGAGGACGCAGAGCGCGAAGGAGAGACGCCAGCTCACCGACCGCGGCCTCGCGCGCCTCGGGAGGGGGCGCGGCCTCCCCCGGCCCCCGCCGCCCCCACCATCCCCTCCCCGCGCAGGAGCCGCTCCTCCGCGGCGGCCATGCGCGCCGCGTCCGCCGCGCGCTCGTGGTCGTGCCCGAGCAGGTGGAGGATCCCGTGCGCCAGGTAGCGGTCGAGCTCGGCGCCGAGCGCCCTCGCGTCCTGCCGCGCCCGGCGCTCGGCGGTGTCGAGCGACAGCACCACGTCGCCGAGCCAGGGCCCCGCGCCGGCCGGATCGGTGAGCGGGAAGCTGAGCACGTCGGTGGCGCGGTCCTTCCCGCGCCACTCCCGGTTGAGGCGCCGGATGACCGCGTCCGAGCAGATCAGCACCGACAGCTCCGCCTCGCCGCGCCCCAGGGCGGCCAGGAAGACCCGGGCCTTGCGCCCGGCGCGACGCGCCGCGGCCGCGCCGCGGCGGTGGTCGTTGCGGACGCGGACCGTCAGGGCTGGACCTTTCCGGCGACCAGCGAGAGCTGCGCCGGCTCGCGCGCGCCCTTCCCCGGGTACTCCGGGCGGCTGTGGTAGACCGCCTCGAGGCCACGCACCATCGCGTTCGCGATCTCGGAGAGGTCCCGCATGGTGAGGCTGCACTCGTCCAGCTGCCCGTCCCCCGCGATCTCGTCGATGCGCTTCTTGACCAGCGCCCGCAGCGCCTCGGGCGTGGGCTCCGCGAGCGCCCGGGCGGAGGCCTCGCAGGCGTCGGCGATCATCACCAGCGCCGCCTCGCGGGTCTGCGGGCGCGGGCCGCCGTAGCGGAAGAGGCTCTCGTCCTCCCACCCCTGGCGGGCGCCCTCGCCCCGCTCCGGGTCCGCGCGGACCAGCGCCTGCTGCCGCGCCCAGAAGTAGCTGATGAGCCGGGTGCCGTGGTGCTGGGGGATGACGTCCGCCACCACCTTCGGCAGGCGGTACTGCCGCACCAGCTCGAGCCCGTCGGTCACGTGCCGCTTCAGGATGAGCGCGCTCATGGTCGGGGCGATGGCCTCGTGCCGGTTCTCGCTCCGCTGGTTCTCGGCGAAGTAGAGCGGATTCCGGATCTTCCCGAGGTCGTGGTAGTAGGCGCACACGCGGGCGAGCAGCGGGTTGGCGCCGATGGCCTGCGCCGCCGCCTCCACCAGGGCCCCCATCACCACCGAGTGGTGGTAGGTGCCCGGCGCCTGCACGATGAGCTCCTTGAGCGCCGGGTGGTTCAGGTTCGCCAGCTCGAGCAGCCGCGCGTCGGTGACGTAGCCGAAGACCGTCTCCAGCGCCGGGGCCAGCACCAGCACCGTCACCGGCAGCACCAGCGCGCCGCCCAGGAGCGCCGCGCAGGCGGGCCCCGCCGCCTCCGCCAGGGTCCGCCCGGCGAGGAGCCGGAAGCCGACCGCGAGCAGCGCGCCCACCAGCCCCACCGCCAGCCCGGATCGCAGCAGCGCCCCGCGCCGGGCCACCTGCGGCGCGAGGGTGCAGGCCGCCAGCGCGCCGAGCAGCGTCTTGATGGCGAAGTAGAAGGAGTTGCCCGCGCCCAGCCCCGCGACCACCGCCGCCGCCATCGCGAAGAGGAGCGCCGCCTCGGCCGGGAGCACCGAGCGCACGAGCAGCACCCCGGCCGCGAGCGGCACGAACTCGTAGAGGGTGGCGACCTGGATCGAGGGGAACCGGTCGTGCAGCGCCTCCGCCAGCCCGAAGCCGCCGCTGGTGAGCGCCACCGTGCCGGCGAGCAGGGCGGCGAGCAGCAGCGCGTCCTTGCGCCCCGGCCGGAAGCCCGGGAGCGCCGCACGCCCGAAGAGCCACAGCAGCAGCGCCACCAGCGCGGTCACCACCGCGCCGCCCGCGCGGCCGCGGAGCACGTCGAGCTTGCGGGTCTGGGCGCGGATGCCGTCGAGGAGCACGAGGTGGCGCGGCTCGATCGGCTCCCCCTCGGCCAGGATCCGCTCTCCCCGCTTCACGGTCACGATCACCGGCTTCACCCGCGCCGCGGCGTCGCGCTGGCGGGCCAGGGTCTCGGCGTGGTCGTAGGCGAGCGTCGGCCGGATCGAGTCGGCGGCGAGGTGCAGCAGCGCCGCCCGGACCCGCGACGGCGCGCGGCGGGGCAGCGCCGCGCCGGCCCGCTCCACGTCGGCGCGCGCCTGGGAGAGCTCCCGCACCAGGCCGGGATCGGAGACCACGTGCTCGCCCTCGCTCACCCCCCCTCGCAGCGAGCGCACCACGATGCCGTGCCGGCGCCCCGCGATGGCCCGCTCGGGGTCGGCGAGGACCATCCCCGAGAGCCCGCGCGCCACCAGGCCCACCACCTCGCGCTCGAGCGGCTCGGAGAAGCGCGCGCTCCAGAGGGCCTCGAAGTCCTCCGGGCGCACGGCCGTGCCGAGGCGCGCCTCGAAGAGGCTGCGGGCCGCGGCGAGCGCGATGGAGCCGGGCCTGCCGGGCGCCTCGGCCTGCGCGGCGCGCATGAGCCGGAAGGCGGCGCGGACGCGGGCGGCGCCGGCCTCCAGCGCCCCCTCGTCGAGGTCGAAGACCGGCCGGGAGGACTCGGCCGCCTCGGCGCGCAGCCGCGCGGTCGCCTCCGGATCGGGGATGTCGTAGTCGCGCGCCGCGCGCACGGTGGCGGTGGCGAGGCCGCCGAGCGACTCGCGCCCGGGGAGCCGCGTCACGCCCATGCCCGGCGCCAGGAACCAGCCCGCCGTGAGCGCCACCGCCGCGAGCAGGAGGGCGCCCCAGGCGCGCCCGGTCCAGTCGGACGCGGCGCGCCGGCCGTCCTGCGCCGGGTCGGGTGGGTTCGAGGGGACCTCCACGGGGGCGCAGGGTTGCACCCGCGCCCCGGAAACGCAACGGGGAAGCGGCCGGCGCTCGGGCGCGGACGGTCCCCGCGCTCGGGGCCGGGCGGGTCAGGGCGCCTCGGGCGCCTTCCGCCGCTCGACGTCGAAGGCCTCGTAGGCCTTCACCACCTCCTGCACCAGCGGGTGGCGCACCACGTCCACCTCGGTGAAGGAGCAGAAGCCGATCCCCTCCACTCCCTTGAGCACCCGCTGCACCTCCAGGAGGCCGCTCGGCCGCCCGGTCGGCAGGTCGACCTGGGTGACGTCGCCGGTGATCACGGCCTTCGAGCCGTAGCCGAGGCGGGTGAGGAACATCTTCATCTGCTCGCTGGTGGTGTTCTGGGCCTCGTCGAGGATGATGAAGGAGTCGTTGAGCGTGCGGCCGCGCATGAAGGCCAGCGGCGCCACCTCCACCGTGCCGCGCTCGATGAAGGCCGAGGCCTTCTCGTAGTCCACCATGTCGAAGAGGGCGTCGTAGAGCGGGCGCAGGTACGGGTTCACCTTCTCGGCGATGTCGCCGGGCAGGAAGCCGAGCTTCTCGCCCGCCTCCACCGCCGGCCGGCAGAGGACGATCCGCTTCACCCGGCGCTCGACCAGGAACGAGACCGCCATGGCCATGGCGAGGTAGGTCTTGCCGGTGCCGGCCGGACCGATGCCGAAGACGATGTCGTCGTCGCGGATGGCCTGGATGTAGCGCTTCTGCCCGAGCCCCTTGGGCGTGATGATCCGGTGGCGCGCCGAGACGTACACCGTGTCGCCGAAGATCTCCTTCAGCGCCACGTTCTGCCCGGCGAGCTTGGTCGCCTGGTCCACGTCCTCGAGGTAGAGCGGATACCCCCCCGCCGCCAGCTCGTACAGCTCGCCGAGGAGCCGCTCGGCGGTGCCGACCTTCTCCGCATCCTGGCCGGCGACCACCAGCTGGCCGCCCCGCGACCCCACCTGCACCCCGAGCCGCTTCTCGATGAGCTTGAGGTGCTCGTTGTGCGCGCCGCAGAGCACGCGCACCTTGTCGTTGTCGGGAAACTCGATGCGGCGGGTCTCGAGGGACGGCGCGGCGCTCGGACTCAATGTGGACGACCTCCGGTCGTGCTACTCGGCGGGGGGGAGCAGGACGAAGCCTCCCTCCGACCTCCGCCGGTAATAGTAATCCTCCGCCCACGGGTACTTCAGGTCCGCGGGCGTGGCCAGCCCGGCCTCCACCAGCGCGGAGAGCCCCGGCGGGTACTCGCCCTTCTCCAGCCGGTAGACCTCGAGCGCGCCGCGGAGGCGCGAGAGCTCGGCCCGCGAGACGAAGCGCTGCACCGCGTTGTCCCGCAGCGCCCGCCCGCCGCCGGGGTCGGCGAAGGAGAGCCCGCGGTCGTTGAGGTGGAAGGCGAGGAACGCGAGCACCGCGGCGATGGCCGCGGTGGCGAGCGCGCGCGCCAGCCCCTCGCGGATGCGATCCTTCCAGCCGCGGGTGTAGGCGCCCACGCTGGCCGCCGCCGACCGGCGCGGCGGCGCCAACGGCGCGAGCACGCCCTGGTTGACCAGGTCGAGGAGCGCCTTGCAGGTCTCGAACTCCCCGAGCCGCGACAGGTCGACGATCTTCTCGACGGTGCGGCCCGGGAGCGCCAGCGCGTACACCTTGCGGGCGTTGCGGCCGAGGGCCTTCCCGTGCCCGTCCTTCTCCGCCCCGCCGCCGTCGAAGTCGAAGGCGGCGTCCACGTCGTCCTCTTCCGCCTTGCCCGGCTCGGGCGCGGGGGGCTCGTCCGAGAGCTCCTCCAGCCGCTCGAAGGTCATCGCGGCGGAGGTGATCTTCTTGCGGACCAGCGGCCACTCGTCCACCTGGCGGAAGCCCTCCATGAGCACCGACTCGGCGCGCATGGGGGTCATGGTCTCGGCGTCGTACTCGACGTCCCCGGGCTCGAAGGCGTAGGTCCCCGAGCGCCAGTGGAAGAGCTTGAAGACCGTCTCGGTGGTCTGCAGGCTGGTCATCTGGCGGAGGTCGTCCTTCGAGACCGCCCCCGACCCCACCAGGATGTCCCCGAGCCGCCGCAGGCTGCGCTTCTGCGCCTCGAGCGCCTCGCTCAGCTGCGCTCGCGTGATGATCTCCGCCCGGACCAGCAGGTTCCCGAGCTTCTCCCGCGCCTTGCGGCCGGCGTACTCGGCCGAGACCACGTTGCCCTCGGACATGAGGACGTGGATCTCGTCCTCCTTGTTGCGCAGGTGCAGCACGCCGCTCTTCGACTGCTGCCCGATGAGCTGGAGGATCTCGGAGATCCCGAAGTCCTTGAGGGTGCCCTTGAGCGCCACGGCTCAGCGCCTCCCCTTGCGCAGGGCATCGCGCACGGCGGCCAGGTGGACGAGGCCGGCCAGCGACAGCGCCAGCGCCAGCTTGAGCGGCGGGGCATAGGCGGAGGGGACGTCGGGCGGCAGCACCCCCCGCCAGCTCAGGCAGGCCACCGCCAGCACGCCGAAGGCGGCGAGGTAGATCGCGCCCCGCAGGCTCCGCCCCGCCCAGACGTGCCCCGCGCCGCCGCCGATCACCGCCAGGGCCCGGGCCGCCCAGGCGCCCAGGCGCGCGTGCCGCCGGACCTGCGCCTCCTTCCGCAGCCGATCGCGCACGTCGACCACCCGCTTGTGGACGAACACGTTCACGCACTGCCCGCAGAGCGCCCCCCGGACGTCGCCGCACCGCCGGCAGGCGGGCCGGCCGCACTTCTCGCAGGGCCGCGACGGCGCCAGGCGGCGTCCCGCGAGCGCGAGCCCCCAGAGCAGCACCAGGAAGCCCATGGGCGCCCAGGGCCAGAGCTCCCCCGGGAGCCAGCGGGCGAGCCGGGCCCGGACCGCCTCGCCCACCCCGCCCTGCGCGCCGGCGGCGGCCAGGGCGTCGATCTGGTCCGGGGGGACCGGGACGTCCACCAGGTAGCGGTTGGCGCGGAAGTCGTCGTCCGAGCCGTAGCGATCGATGAGGGCGTGGTCCTCCAGCACCGCCCGCTTGCGCGCCTCCTGCGCCTGCTCCAGCGCCAGCTGACGGACGTAGAGCTTCGAGAGGTCGTAGTGCGCCGCGGCCAGGGTGGTCACGTCGGGACCGGCCCGATCCGCCGCCGCGAGGTAGGCGGCCTTGGCGGCGTCGAGATCCCCCTCCAGGAAGGCGACGTTGCCCAGGTTCACCTGCGCCGCCCCGGAGCGCGGATCGGCCGCGGCGGCCTTGTCGTACCAGGCCCGGGCGCGGGCCAGATCGCCGCGCCGCTTCTCCCAGCGCCCCAGCGCGAGCAGCGCCGGGGCCGGAAGGGACTCGGCCTCGGCCCGCGCCGAGAGCGCCGCCGCCGTGGCCGGCGCGCCTCCCCCGTACTCGACGTCCCAGACCTGCTCGGCGAGGGTGCCGGCGAACGCCGTGGCCCGCGCCGACAGGGAGGCGAGCGAGGGCAGGGCGATGACCAGCGCGAGCGCGGCGGTGACGAGGAGCCGCTCCGCCATGGACAGGTAGACGAAGGCGGCGAGGGCGCAGGTGGCGAGGAGCGCCAGCGGCCCGAGCCGGAACACCACCGGCAGCGCGAGCAGCACCAGCGCCAGGAAGCCGGCCTGGATGGGGGCGCCGCCCCGCACCACCGGCAGGTGGTGGAAGTCGTGCAGGAAGAGCCGGAGGGTGCGGGCGAAGAGCACCAGCACCAGCAGCGACGCCGCCGCGACCAGGCCCACCAGCGCCGCCCCCGCCAGGTCCGCGAGGAGCGCCCGGCGGGCGCGCGGTTCGCGGAGCACGGCCCCGGCGGCGCCGCGCAGCGCGTCGAGCGCCGCCAGCGGGTGGC
>JAJXVM010000105.1 GCA_021782135.1 Myxococcales bacterium
AGGCACTGCATCACGGGCTTCCGGTCCTGGTCACCGACGGCGATCCCATGAACGAGCTGGTCGACGCCGGCCGGACGGGGCTGCTGATCCCCGCGCGTCAGGTGGGATGGACACGCCTCGCCCCGCACTGGGAGTGCGACATCGACGGGCTCGCGGACGCGATGGTTCGCTTCGCCGACGACCCCCAGCTCCGGGCGCTCTACGACGCCTACGTCAGCGCCAAGAAGCGCTGCAACGAGGACGTCTCGCGCATCAGCTTCGACGCGATGGCCCGGACGGTGGCGCAACAGATCCCGAAGCTGCGGGAGCAGCTCAAGGCCAAGGAGATCGACTTCAAGGTCGTGATCCAGGGCGGGCGCGCCGTGCTCAAGGCCGTGCCTCGGGGCTGACCGCTTCCCCGCTCGGCGGAACCGGTCGGCGCCGGGTTGCAGGCCCGCGTGGCCGCGCTCGAGGAGCGGCTGCTCGCGGACCGCGCCCGCGTGCGCTTCTGGCTCGAGATGCAGCGGCGTCACGAGGCGGCGGAGGCGGCCGGGGACGCCTTTCCATTTGCGTTCCGCCCCCCATCGATCGTAAAAGACCGGGCCTCGGCGGGCTCTTCGGGGGTCGCCGGCTGGTTCGCCCGGGTAGCTCAGTCGGTAGAGCAGGGGACTGAAAATCCCCGTGTCGGTGGTTCGATTCCGCCCCCGGGCACCACTTCATCCGAGCTCGTGCATCGGCCCATCAGACCCAAGGTCTGGTGGGCCTTCGTGTTTTTGGGCGCGAACCGGCGGTCCATCGGCGCCGCCGTTCCGGAGGGGGCGCCCGCCGCCGGCGGGACAGCTGGGCTTGTCGGCGCTACGCTTCAGGCCGGCATGAAGTGGAGCCTTCCAGTCGCCGTCGCCCTCGTCGCCTGCGGCGCCGTGTCCACCACCAGCGTCAGCTCGAGCCCGATCATCACCGGCGATACCTGCGCGCTGCATCAAGACGCGACCAGCTGCCGCGGCGACTCGCAGGGTTGCGCCTGGTACGCGAACACGCGGGCCTGCTACGTCGGGCAGCCGTGCCCCGCGGGATGGTGCTCACGGCCGCAGGCGGCGGACGGAGGCACCGGCGCTGACGGCGGGGTCGCCGCCTCGGCGGGCTGCGCGTGTCCGGGAGCCGGCGGTGACGCCTGCGTGACGGAGATCGGCGGGCCGGCGCTCCCGGTGCAGCCCTCGATCACCTGCGAGTCGATCCCGGCGAGCTGCTCCCTCTCCGATCGCTGCGGCTGCCTGTCGAGCTCGAGCTTGGGGACCTGCCGGGCCAGCGATCAGGTCACGAACCTCTGCGTCTGCGACAACGGGATTCGTTAGGCGGGCGCGGACCCTCGGCGGCGCGGATGATCCGGGAGGCAGGTCACTCTGCCCCCTCCGTCCAGTGGAAGTGGTGCAGCAGCCGGTGGAGGAGGGGCGCGGCCAGGATGCCCACCGCGACGAGGAGGACGAGCCCGCAGTAGAGGGCGTACACCCCCGCGAACACCTTCCCGCCCGGCGTCTTCGGCGCGTCCACCGGTCCCATCCCCCCGAGCAGCATCGCGGCGTTCAGGAAGGCGTCCCTCCCGTCCAACCTCTCGAAGTGCTGGTAGCCGGCCATCCCGGCCAGCAGCGACACGAGGACGAGCGCCGTCGAGACGGTGAGGTGCAACGCAAGCCGGCGGAGGAACCGCCGCGTGGGGACGGGACGCGTGCCTCGGCGCTCGTACATGAGCCGGATTCTACGCCAGGCGAGCGCCTGCCCTCCGGTCTTGGATTCTCGCCGAGGGCGCCTCTTCCGCCGGACTGGCGGCCCGATCCCGGCCTCGTCCCGCCGCCCGCGGGGGGCCGGGCGCGCCCGCAACAGGCGAACCCTCGCGTAAAGCACCCGCCAGACCGGCGAACGTCTGGCGCCGCGTCGGCGAGCATTCCGCCGGAACCTTGCGCTCTCGCTCGCACACCGTTCACCCGGTCGCGCGGTCACTCGCGACCGGGCTTTCCTCGCTGGGGGGCAAACGCATGCGCGGTATCCCGTTGCAAAGACGCTCGGCCGCGACGGCGGCCAGCCGGCCGCTGTTCGGATTGTCGGTCGCCGCGGCAGTCCTGGCAGGTTGTGGATCCGGGGTGGGCTCGCCCGCGGTGGAGCGAAGCGCGACGAGCCTCACCGTCCTGGCCGCTCCGCAGCCGCCGCCGGTCGCCTGGACGACGGTGGTCAACGACGCCACCGTCATCCCGGGCACGATGGTCGGCGACGACCCGACCACCGCGAAGAGCTTTCGCTCGTACAATCCACCTTCCGTGAACGGAGCGGGGCTGGTCGTGTTCCGGGCCCGCAGCGCGGGCGCCGAGGGCGACACGCTGCTCGCGGCGGCCGTGGCCCCGGGGACGGGCCCGGTGCGCGGCGTCTTCACCCGTGACATGGCGAGCGCCGGCGCCCCGGTGACGCTGGTCGCGAGAAACCGCGGGACCGACGCGCCGGACGCGTTCAACACCGTGCCCCCGCCGAACGACCTGGACGCTCCCTTCAACGAGTTCCCGTCGTTCCCGCGGATCGATCGGCTCTCGGAGACGATCGCCACCCGGGCCCAGTCGCGGCCGGTCTGGGAGTACACCATCGGCTGGGACGAGGCGACGCAGTCCCCGCTCACGACCCGCGTCGGCACCTCCGGCATCTACGCCACCCCGGGCGGCGCCCTGATGACGGCGGAGAGCCTGCTCGGCACGGTCCTGAACGACTACACGGATCCGCTCTCGTACACGTTCCCGTGGTTCCAGGTGCCGGGGGTGCCGCAAGCGACCCGGTTCGACCAGTTCCCGGGCGCGCCGGGGCTCGCCGGTCCGTCCACCATCGTCTTCAAGGGGAACTGGACCGGCCCGAACGGCGGGTACACGGGCGTCTACTACCGGAACCTCGCGGCGGCGAGCCCGGCCCCGGCGGTCAAGATCGCGGACAGCTTCGCCCCGACGCAGCTCTCGGACGGCTCGACCATCCAGTTCGGCTCCACCGCCCCGCCGAGCGGCGCCATGGTGGGGACCGTCGCCTCGATGGTGTTCGTCGGCCTGGACGTCGAGGAGGCGCCGACCCAGGGCGGCATCTACCTGGCGAGGCTGAGCGAGGTCGCCGCCGAGCGGACGCCGAAGCCGCTGGTGAAGATCGGCGCCCCGGTGCCCGGGTTCGACGGAAAGCCGATCGCCGGCAGCGCGTTCAGCGCTTTCGGCGAGGCGCTCTCCTTCGACGGTCGCTACCTTTCCTTCTGGGGCGCGTGGGGGAGCGAGACGCGCGCCATCACGCTGAAGTGCCCGACCGACGGCAATGCGAGCGTGATCCAGGCCTGCCTGGACGGCAGCCCCCTCGCGCCCGACGGCGTCACCCACACCGGCGTCTACACGAAGGAGGTCCCGGTGAACCAGGGCTTCTTCATCCATGACGCGAGCGCGGGCAAGGCGTACATGGTCGCGCGGACGGGGACGAGCGCCAACGGCTTCCTGGACTTCCTCTTCTGGAACTTCTCCGGGCGGCCACCCGACGCGGGGGGAGGCGACGAGCCGACCCTGGAGCCGCCGCGCTGGCGCTCGAGCGCCTTCGGCGCGGTCAGCAGCCCGAAGCGGAACAGCTCCCGGCTGGCGTTCAAGGCCCTCGAGGCGGACGGGACGGTCGGGATCTACCTGGCCGGGACCGGCCCGAGCGAGAGGACGGCCTCGGTCCTCCTCGACACCAACACGCTCGCGACGGCGATCGACCCCGCCGCTCCGACCACGGTGGTGGACCGCGACGGAGCCGTGCTGCCGACCACGCTCTACGTGACGACGATGGGGATCGAGCGCGACGGCTTCCGCAGCAGCGGGACCGAGGCGGGCGGCAGCTTCCTCGCGGTCAACGCCAGCATGGCGAACGCGGACGCGAGCGTGACCTGGGCCGGCATCTACCTGTCACGAGTGCCGAACGACGACTGACGGCCGCCGGTCAGGACGAGGCGCGCGCGGCGGCGCCGGCCGCGCGCGCCCGCCCGGGTCGGACCTCCGCGAGAGTCACGCCCGGCGCGCCGCTCCCGGCTATCGAGACAGGCCCGGGGGAGGGAGGCATGGATCTCGTCCAGGCGACCACGGAGCTCTTCTCGAGCCCGGCGCGCAGCTTCCCGGTGCGGCTCTGGGACGGCACCCGCCTGCCGCCGGCCCGGGACGAGCGCCTGACCGGCTGCGTGGTGCTCGCGCACCCGCGCGTGCTCGACGGCCTGCTGCCGCCGGTGTCGGAGCGCCGGCTCGCCGAGGCCTACCTCGAGGGCGACCTCGAGCTCGAGGGCGACATCGCCGGCCTGCTCGAGGCGGCGGCGCGCTGGGAGGGTCCGCAGCTCCGGCCCTCGCTCGCGCCGGCGATCCTCTCCATCGTGGCGCGGCGCGGGTTGACCCGCGAGGGCGCGAGCGCGCTCGCGGAGCGCCTCACCGGCAGGCTCCACTCGGTGGCGCGGGACCGGGACGCCGTCCGGCACCACTACGACCTCTCCGACGCCTTCTACCGGCTGTTCCTCGATCGCGCGCTGGTCTACTCCTGCGCCTACTTCGAGCGCGGGACCGAGTCGCTGGAGGAGGCGCAGCAGGCGAAGCTCGAGCTCTGCTGCCGCAAGCTGGCGCTGCGGGAGGGCGAGCGGCTGCTCGACGTGGGCTGCGGCTGGGGCGCCCTGCTGGCCTGGGCCGCCGAGCGTCACCAGGTGGACGGGCTCGGCATCACCCTCAGCGAGCACCAGCTCGAGGAGGCGCGTCGCCGCCTGGCACGGATCCCGGGGCGCGAGGTGAAGGCGCTCGCGCTCGACTACCGCCGGCTCGTCCCCGACGACCGCTTCCACAAGGCGGTGAGCGTGGGGATGATGGAGCACGTCGGGCGCGAGAACCTCGACGAGTACTTCTCGGCGGTGCACCGGCTGCTCCTGCCGGGCGGGCTCTTCCTCAACCACGCCATCGCCGACCTGACGCCCGGCGCGTCCACGCTGCCCTGGGCGAGCCGCGGCGACGGCGGCTTCATCCAGCACGACATCTTCCCGGACTCCGACCTCGTCCCGCTCGACCTGGTGATCGCCGCCGCCGGGCGGGCCGGCTTCGAGGTCCGCGACGTCGAGTCGCTGCGCGAGCACTACGCCGAGACGCTGGCGATCTGGCTGGCGCGGCTCGAGGGCCGGATGGGAGAGGCGGTCTCGCTCGTGGGCGGCCGGGTGGCGCGAGCCTACCGGCTCTACCTCGCCTCCTCCATCGCGAGCTTCCGCCTCGGCCGGATCAGCGTCTTCCAGCTGCTCCTCGCCAAGCCGGACGCGGCCGGCCGGGCGCGGGGCGTGCCGCGCTGCCGCGACGACTGGTGCCAACGTCCGCTCTCGGCCGCGCTGCCGGCCGCGGCGGCGGTCGCCCCGGCGGCGGGTTCGTGAGGCGTCGCGCGCTGGTGGCGCGGTGGCTCGCGCTCGATCGGTGAGTCAAAAGACCGAGCGTTGGGGCAAATGGCGACATGGGGCTTCACCACTCATCCTCCCATCGGGGGAGATGGCCGTACCTCTCGGGTCCGCTCACACCGGGATGGCTGGAGACCCTTGGCGGCGCGAGGCCAGGGCGGCGCGGTGCCCCCGCCGACCCGGAGCCGGGGAAGCCACGCGCACGATGCGCGGGAGGCCAGCCAACCCGGGTTGTGACGTAAGCCTTGGTACTGCAACCATATCTTGGCGATCTGGGCCGGCCCGCTCCGGCCGGCGGACCTCTCTCACGCCCGGCGCATTCTTCACGAACGATGAAAGGAGGGCGTCTCGGTGCCGGCCGGGCCGACCGCCTGCCCGTTCCACCGGGCGGTCGGAGACCAGGAAGGTTCGCCGACCTCCCCGGTGCCAGGGAGGTGGCATCCCGCTCGCAAGGAAAAATTCCATCCCGAGCTCAGGAGGGGGCGGTCGCGCTTCGTCTTTCCGGAAGCGCGACCGGCTCGGGACCCCCCGGGAATGGAATCGTGGGCGAGCGGCACGCTGAGCAACTCCGAAGAGGGAACAGCAGCTCCCGGGGCGTCGAGCACCCGCGGACCGGCTCGGACACCGCCTCCGCGCTGGTGCTGGTGCTGGACGCCGTTCCGGAGACCACCCGGGTCGGGCTCTTCCAGGGGGAGCGGCTCCTCCGCAGCGCCGCGGTGACGCCGCCCGGGCTCGCGCTCCGCGCCTGCCGGGACATCTCCGAACAGCAGGCGCCGCGGGCGGAGGGCATCCGCGCCTTCCTGGCGAGCGCCGGCGTGGGCCGCGGGCGGCTGGCAGCCGCGGTCGGACGGGGCGGGGTGCTGCCGCGGGCCGGGTGCGGGACCTACCTCGTCGACGAGTCGCTCTTGCGGGAACAGGCGCGCGCCGCCACGCTCGAGCACGAGTCGAAGCTCGGAGCTCCCCTGGCGCACGCGGTCGCGGCGGAGCACGGCTGTCCGGCGTTCGTGGTGGATCCGGTGGACGCGTCGGCGCTGGAGGCCCTGCCGCGGGGGGAGGGGACCGGCGGAGCGCTCCAGGCGATCCTCACCGACGCGCTCCGGATGCGGCTGGTGGCGCGCCGGCACGCGGCGAGCGTCGGCCGGACCCCACAGGAGCTGCGCTGCGTGGTGGTGCACCTCGGCGGCGGCTTCTCGCTGGCCGCCCTGAGAGGCGGCGCGCTGCTCGACCTGGTCTCCACGCTCGCGCCGGCGCCCCGGGACCACGAGGACTGCGTCGAGTCGGCGCTGGCGGCGGTCTGCGCCCGCCCGGGCGCCAGCGCCCGCTCGGTGGCGACGGGGGTGTTCGGCGCGCGGCGCCTGCTGCCTTGCCTCTCCGAGGCGCGGGTGAACGCGGCGCTGGGCCGCGCCGAGCGCGGCGAGCGGAACAGCTTCCTGCTCCTCCAGGCGCTGAGCTACCAGCTCGCCAAGGTGGTGGGGGAGCTGGCGACGGTGCTCGAGGGGGAGGTGGACGCGATCCTGCTCACCGGCAGCCTCTCGGCGGCGGGGCCGGTGGTGAGCGGGCTCTCGCGCCGCGTGGAGTGGATCGCCCCGGTGTTCGTCTGTCCGGCCGAGGAGGAGCTGCGCGCCCTCGCCGACGGCGGGCTGCAGGCCCTCAGCGGCGAGGAGCGGGCGCTCCGGTACCCGGCCGGTTGACGCGCGGCGGAGGGAGGAAGCGCGGGGAGTCGGCCCGCCCCTTGCGCAGCTGCAGCACGCCCCAGACCGCGAGGGCCAGCACGGCGAGCACCGCCACCCCCAGCTCCACCTCGTGCACGCGCTTCTTCACCACCTCGATCTGCGCGGCGAAGAGGTAGCCGAGCCCGACCACCAGCGGCACCGAGAGCAGGGCCGAGAGGCCGTCGGCGAGCAGGAAGGTGCGGCTGCGCACGCCGCTCGCCCCGGCGAGCGCGAAGGTGGGCAGGCGGAACCCGGAGGCGTGGCGCGCCGCCATGATGGTGAGGAAGTCGTGCCTCTCGAAGTGGCACTCGAGCCAGGCCCGCCGCTTGGCGGTGAACACCCGGGCGATGCGAGGGCTCTCGAGCATGCGCCGGCCGTGCTTGCGCCCAAGCCGGAAGAGCAGGTAGTCGCCGGTGAGGATGCCGGCGTAGGCGGCCACCAGCGCCGGCCAGAAGGCGACGACGCCCTCGCGCGCCAGGTAGCCGGCGGTGAGCTGGGTCAGCTCCTCCGGGAACGGCACGCCGACGCCGGCCGAGACCAGCACGCCGTAGAGGGCGACGTAGGTGAAGTGGGTGAGCAGCCGGAGGAGCACGGCGTTCCATGATAGGGCCGCCCCGCCCGGACGGCGGTGGCCCCAGGGGGAGTCCCGCGCCGGCGGCGCTACTCCCGCCAGCGGGAGAGGTCGATCCGGTAGTCCACGATCTTCTTCATGACGGTCGGGTAGGAGACCCCCATCCAGCGCGCCACCTGGCTGCGGTTGCCTCGCGCCTGCTCGAGCAGTCGCAGGAGGTAGGTCCGCTCCACCTCCTCCAGCGTGGGGGGCGCGGCCTCCGCACCGGGCGGCTCGGGCAACCAGCCCTCGGCCGCCCCGGCGGCGGTCGCGCGCGGCGCGGGGGCGGCCGGCGGCGGCTCGCGCAGCAGGACCGCCTCGGGCTCCACGGCCGGCCCGGAGGAGAGGATCACCGCCCGCTCGATGACGTTGCGCAGCTCGCGGACGTTGCCGGGGAACGGGTAGGCGAGGAGCCGGCGCTCGGTCTCGGGGGCGAGCTCGCGCAGCTCCTTGCCGGCGCGCCGCGCGTAGCGCTGCAGGAAGAAGCGGGCCAGCGGCAGGACGTCGTCGCGCCGCTCGCGCAGCGGCGGGATGTGGAGGTGGAACACGTCGAGCCGGTGGAAGAGGTCGAGCCGGAAGCTCCCCTCGCGCACCGCCGCGTCGAGGTCGCGGTGCGTCGCCGAGACGAAGCGCACGTCGGCGGCGATGTCCCGGGTGCCGCCGAGCCGCCGGAACTGCTGGGTCTCGAGCACCTTGAGGAGCTTCGCCTGGGTGGCGAGCGGCATGTCGCCCACCTCGTCCAGGAACAGCGTGCCTCCCTCGGCCTGCTCGAGGAGCCCGGGCTTGGCCCGCTTGGCGTCGGTGAAGGCCCCCTTCTCGTGCCCGAAGAGCTCGCTCTCGAGCAGGGTCTCCGGGATGGCGGCGCAGTTGAGCTCGACGAAGGGCGCCTCGCACCGCCCCGGCGTGTGCACGTGGACCAGGTGGGCGACGATCTCCTTCCCGGTGCCGCTCTCGCCCTGGATGAGGACGGTCGTGTCCGGGGAGGAGGCCACCTTCTCGGCGAGCTCGAGCACCCGCCGCATCTCCGCCGACTCGCCCACGCAGAGGTTGGCCTCGGCCCGGCGGCGCGTCGCCCCCGAGAAGCCCTCGTTGCGCCGCTTGAGCCGCCGCGCCTCCGCCGCCTTGCCGACCGTGACCACCAGCTCCGGCAGCTGGATGGGCTTGGTGAGGTAGTCGAAGGCGCCGGCCTTGATGGCGTGCACCGCGTTCTCCACCTCGCCGTACGCGGTGGCCATGACGACCAGCGGGGCGTCGGCCCCGCCCTCGGCCTGGAGGGCCGAGAGCACCGAGAGGCCGTCGGCGTCCGGGAGGTTGCGGTCGAGCACCACGACCTCGGGCTGGAAGGCGCGCGCCTTCTCGAGCCCCTCGCCGGCCGAGGCCGCCACCCGCACCTCGTAGCCCTCGGCGCCGAGCGCGGCCTCCGCCACCACCCGGAACGTCCGCTCGTCGTCGATCACCAGCACCTTGCCGTTCACGTCGCCGTCCTCTCCCGGGCGGCCGGAGCGCGGGCCGCCGCCCCCGGCAATACCACCGTGACGCGCGTCCCGCCTCCCTCGCGATCGGCGGCCGAGACCGTGCCGCCGTGCGCCTCCACGACCCGGCGGCAGATGGCGAGGCCGAGGCCGGTCCCGGTGCGCTTGGTGGTGACGAAGGGCTCGAAGAGCCGCGCGCGCACCTCCGCCGGGATGCCCGCGCCGGTGTCGCTCACCGTCACCACCGCCTGGCTCCCCTCGCGCCGGGTGGCGAGAGTGAGGCGCCGCTCGCGCGGGGCCGGCCGCGCGCCGAGCGGCTCGCCGAAGGCCCCCGGGCCCATGGCCTCGAGCCCGTTGCGGACCAGGTTCACGAGCGCGCTCACGAGCTTGCCGGGGTCGGCCGGCAGGCGCGCCCCGGAGGAGAGGTCGGTCTCGACGCGCGCGCCGCAGTCGCGCGCCAGCTCGGTGCAGGCCGCGGCGGCCTGGGCGCAGAGCGCGTCGAGGTCGGCGTCGGCGAGCGCGAGGCGGGGCGGGGCCGCGAAGAGGGTGAGGTCCTCGGCCACGTCGCGCAGCCGCGCCACCTCGCTGCGCGCCTGCGAGTGCACGGCGCGGGCGGCCTCGGGGGCGGCGCGGCCCGAGGCGAGCAGGTCGAGCGCCACCGAGAGCCCGTTGAGCGAGTTCTTCACCTCGTGGGCGATGGCCGCGGCGGTCTTGCCCATGGCGGCGAGCTCGCGCGACTTCTGCACCTCCACCTCGGCCCGCTCGAGCCGGTGGATGCCGAGCGCGAGGAGCGCCCCGCCGAGGAGCGCCAGCAGGAGCGCGCCGCCCACGATGGCCTCGAGCGTCCGCAGCGGGCCGGCCACCTCGCGGTCCACCAGCCGCGCCGGGATCACCATGCGCAGGGAGAGGGGCGTGCCCGGGACGGCCGCCTCGGTGACGAGGTGGAGCACGCCGGCCCCGTCGCGCTGCCACTCCTGGCCCTCCTGGCCGAGGCGCAGCTCGGAGGGCTCGGGCCGCCCGTCGGAGAAGATGGCGACGTCCCCCGTCTGTCCGCTGGGGGTCACGAGCGACAGCTCGCCCTCCTCGCGGATCGCCTCGCGCAGCGCCTCGCCGAAGAGGTCGTGGCCGCGCTCGGGGCCCACCGTGCCCACGATGGCGCCGTACCCGGCGATGGGGGCGGCGGCGATGAGCTCGCCCACGGTCAGCTCCAGGAACGGTCCGCGCAGGTCGTGGGCGCGGCGCACCAGCCCCGCCCCGGCCACGCGCGGCCGGATGCCCTGCGGCTCGGACCAGAGCACCTGGCCCTGGGCGTCGAGGATGGCGATGGCGGCCGAGAAGAGCGCCGAGTCCCGCCGCGCGATGCGCAGCACCCGCTTCTCCGGCTCCATGTTGCCGTCGGCGAGGTCCACCTCGGCGAGCCGCGAGAGCCGGCCCATCTCGGAGACGAGCCGGGTGAGCTCGGTCGACAGCAGGTGGGCGCGCTGGTGGACGAGCAGGCTGTCGCGCTCGAGCACCGCGCCGACCGCCGCCGCGCGGGCGCGGGAGATGAGGATCGCGCCGGTGCCGCCCACCGCGGCCGCGGCGAAGAGCGTGAGCGCCAGGACGAGATAGCCGGGTCGGAGCCGGAGCAGGGCGCGGTTCATCAGGGCTCCTCGAAGCGGTCCCCGTCGGGGCGGCATGCAGACACCCGTTGCAGGGGCCCGGATGCGGTGTGCCAATATAGCGCGACGCGTAAATTGATTCACGAATCGAGGAGCTGGCATGGCGCTGAAGATGCTGGTAGGTGCGAAGCGGGTGGAGGACCCGGAGTCGAAGATTCGGGTGAAGCCGGACGGGAGCGGGATCGTGACCGACGGCGTGAACTACAAGCTGAACCCGTTCGACGAG
>JAJXVM010000106.1 GCA_021782135.1 Myxococcales bacterium
AGCCGGTGCCGCGGGCGTCGCGCCGGCGGCGGCGGCCGTCGAACCGGGTCACCCGGCGCCCCTGCACCAGCAGGTCCACCGGCGCGCCCTTGCGGTGCCCGCCCTTCACCAGCACCGCCCGGCAGCCGAGCCGGCGGGCGGCGGCGACCGCCTCGTCGTCGGTCCGCACCGGCAGCCCGGTGAGCGCCGCGAGCTCGGGCCGGTTGGGGGTGGCGAGGGCGGCCCGCTCGAGCAGCGGCTCGAAGGCGTGCAGGAGCGTGAGCGGCCCGCGGTCGAAGAGCGGCGCGCCGCTGGTGGCGGCGAGCACCGGATCCACCACCAGCGGGATGCGCGCCAGCGGCCGGCGGCGGAGGCGCGCGGCCAGCGCGGCGGCGTTCCGGGCGCTTCCGATCATCCCCACCTTCACCGCCCGGATCCGCTCCGGCCCGAGCGCCACCGCGTCCACCTGCGCCAGCAGCAGCTCCGGGGTCACGGCGGAGAAGCCCCGCGGCCCGCCCTGGCCCTGCGCGGTGACCGCCGCGGCGGCCACCCACCCCACCGCGCCGGCCGCCTGCAGCGCCTCGAGGTCGGCGATGATCCCGGCGCCGCCGCTCGGGTCGAGCCCGGCGGCGACCAGCACGCGGGGCCGGGAGCGGGGGCTCATCGGCGCAGGTCCCTCGCGGCCTCGACCAGCCCGCGGAAGAGGTTCCCGTGGCGCGCCTCGTGCGCGGCGCAGGCCTCCGGGTGCCACTGCACGCCGAGCGCGAAGGGCAGATCCGGCAGCTCGATCGCCTCGACCACGCCGTCCGGCGCGCGCGCCGAGACGAGCACGCCCGTGCCCGGGCGCTTCACCGCCTGGTGATGGGTGCTGTTGACCGCCAGCGGACCGGCGCCGAGCAGCCGCGCGAGCAGGGTCCCCGCCGCCACCCGCGCCTCGTGGCTGGGCCGGTCCTTCGGCGCCGGCTGCTCGTGCGAGACCGACAGGTCGGCCGGCAGGTGCTGGTGGAGGCTGCCGCCGCGCACCACGTTGAGGAGCTGCATGCCGCCGCAGATCCCGAGCAGCGGCAGGCGGGCCGCGAGGGCGGCCTCCAGCAACCCCGTCTCGAAGGCGGTGCGCTCCGGCTTGCACGGGCCACAGCCCTCGCGCCGCGCCTCGCCGTACCGCTCCGGATCGAGGTCGAAGTCTCCGCCGGTGATCACCAGCCCGTCGCAGAGCGCCAGGTACGCCCCGGCGGCCGAGGCGTCGCCGTAGGCCACCAGGACCGGCAGGCCCCCCGCCGCCAGCACCGCGTCGGCGTAGGACCGCTTGAGCTCGTAGCGGCCCGCCCGCTCGTCGAGGTCGAGGGTGACGCCGATGCGGGGGCGACGGGTCATGGCCGCCCGCCCCCCCCTCGGGCGAAGGCGGCCGAGAGCCGCTCCGCCCGGGTCCGGACGTCGCCGTTCGAGAACAGGTCGGCCACCACCGCGGCCGCGGCGGCGCCGGCGGCCGCCACCTCGCCGATCGAGCCCTCGTCGATGCCGCCGATGGCCACCACCGGCGCCGCGATGGCCGCCGCCACCTCTTGGAGCGCGGCCAGCCCGCGCGGGGGGACCTCGATCGACTTGGTCCGCGTCGCGAAGATCGGCCCGAAGCCGACGTGGTCGGCGCCGGCCGCCAGCGCCGCGCGCGCGTCGGCCAGGGTGCGGGTGCTGCGGCCGATGAGCATCGAGGGGCCGAGCAGCCGGCGCGCCTCGGCCACCGGCAGGTCGTCGTCCCCGAGGTGGACGCCGTCCGCTTCCGCCAGCAGGGCGACGTCCGGGCGGTCGTTCACGATGACCAGCGCGCGGCCGCGAGCCTCGGCCACCAGGCGCCGCGCCGCCTCCAGGATCTCGCTCGCCGGGACCGCCTTGAGCCGGAGCTGCACCACCTCCGCCCCGCCGGCGATGGCCGCGCGGGCCTGCGCCACCGGATCCGGGCCGCAGGCCACCGCGTACAGACCGTGAAGCCGGGCTCGTCGCTCGGCCCGTCTGGCGTCCGCAGCGGGCATGTTCCTGCGGTAGCACGCACTTGACGCGCTCGCAAGCACCCGCCTATTTTCCGACTCCCCACTCGAGGAAGAAATGGCCGATTACGAGAACAAGCTCGTCGATAAGCGCGTCGTCACCCGCTACATCAAGAAGGGGGCCGTCGACGAGAAGGAGTACGAGCAGCTCCTGAAGAAGCTCCCCGATCTGGCCGACCAGGCCCTCCCCATCGAGGCCGCCATGGATCTCGACGACTTCGATGACGAGGACGAGGACGAGGAGGAGCCGCAGTCCCCGGCCGGCGAGGCGCCCCAGGCCTAGCCGTGCCACGCACCGGCGCCGCGATCTTCCTGCTCGCCGCGCTGGCCGCCCCCGCCGCCTGGCCCGCACGGGCCGCCGGGGGCGGCACCCTCCCCAGCGCGGAGGCCCGCTCCAGCGCGAACCGCCGCACCCCGGTGGTGATCGCGGTGGAGAAGGTGCGCGCCGCGGTGGTCAACGTGGCCGCGGAGGAGCTGGTCCGGATCCGCATCCCCTCGCAGCGCCAGGGCGGCGACATGGCCGACCTGCTGTTCGGCGACCTCTTCGAGCGGCCGCGTTACCGCAAGGGGTACCAGGTCACCTCCCTCGGCTCCGGCGTGATCGTCTCGCCGGAGGGGTACGTCCTCACCAACAACCACGTGGTGGAGCGGGGCGCCCGGTTCCGGGTGGGGCTGCTCGACGGCCGCGAGGTCGCCGCCAAGGTGGTGGGGACCGACGCCTCGAGCGACCTCGCCGTGCTCAAGCTCGAGACCCCGGAGCGCATGCCCTACGTGGCGGCGGGGCGCTCCGACGACCTCATGATCGGCGAGACGGTGATCGCCATCGGGAACCCGTTCGGCCTCTCGCACACCGTCACCACCGGCGTGGTCTCCGCGGTGCACCGCAACTTCAAGGCGGGCGACCGCACCCTCTTCGACTTCGTCCAGACCGACGCCTCCATCAACCCCGGCAACTCGGGCGGGCCGCTGCTCAACATCGACGGCCAGCTCATCGGCATCAACACCGCCATCCTCGGCGACCGGAACGCCGGCATCGGCTTCGCCATCCCCATCGACCGCGCCCGCCGGGTGGCCGAGGATCTCATCCGGCACGGCGAGGTGCGCGAGGGCTACCTCGGGCTCGAGGTCCAGGACCTGCGCAAGAAGGAGGGGAGCCGGCCCGCGCGCGGGGTGGTGGTGGCGGCCGTCGAGCCGGGCTCGCCCGCGGCCGCGGCCGGGCTCCGCAAGGGCGACGTGGTCGAGGCGGTGGACGGCCAGCCGCTCGAGAGCGCCGAGGAGTACCGCTTCCGCGTCCGCGACCTCGCCATCGGCGAGACCGCCCGGCTGGAGGTGCAGCGCGGCGGCGGCCGGGTGGCGGTGCCGGTGAAGGCGGTCGATCTCTCGCCGGAGAAGGTGGAGCAGCTGGTCGCCCGGCGGGTGGGCCTCGAGCTCGCCGAGACCCGCGCGCGCGTGCTGGTCGTCCGCGCGGTGCGCCGGGGCACGCCGGCGGCGCGCGCCGGCCTCGAGCCGGGCGACCTCGTGCGCGAGGTGAACTCGCGCGAGGTCTCCACCCTGGCCGACTTCCGGCGCCTCGCCGCCCGGGCCCGGCGCGGCGGGCAGCTGGTGCTGCTCGTGCAGCGCGGCTACGCCGCCGAGCGGTTCGCCTTCGACCTCGATTGAGCCGCGCCCCGCGGCTCGCAGGAGCAGCCATGGCCGACGAAACGAAGCAGCCGCCCCGGATCGACTTCACCACCTTCCTGGTCTCGCTCGGCTCCTCGGCGTTCGTGCACCTCGGCGACGCGCCGCACCCGGAGACCGGCAAGCCGGAGGTGAACCTGCCGCTCGCCCACCAGACCATCGACCTCCTCGCGCTCCTGCGCGAGAAGACCCGCGGCAACTGCACGCCCGAGGAGGACCACGTCTTCGAGACGCTCCTCACCGACCTGCGGCTGCGCTACGTCGAGAAGACCACCGGGGCGGGCGGGACCGCCGGCTAGAACCCGGCCGACACCAGCGTGTCGGCCATGCGGCGGATCAGCTCGCGCCGGACGACGCGGCGGGTGCGCGAGAGCGCGTCGGGATCCGCGCCGCGGCCGCTGCGCCGGCGCGCGGCGTTCACCACCCAGGCGATGCGCCGCGGGTCGAGCCGGGCGCAGGGGCCCTGGCCGGGCTTGAGGAAGAACCCGAGCCCCCGCTGCGCGAGGACCTGATGGAGCGCGCGACGCGCCTCCGAGCACAAGGTGAGATCGACGACGTTGGGCACGGCAGGCAGATCTATTTGCGATCCGCGAACCGATCCAATTTCCGGTCGATCCGCTCAAAACTTTACTTCGGCGAGCAGATCGGCGTGCCCGGCGCGCCGGGCGATATCGGGCTCGAAGGGCAGCGAGGCGAGCACCCGCGCGCCGCTCAGCCGCTCGATCTCGGCGGCGTTGTACGGCTCCGACGGATCGGCGACGGGCGTGGCGCGGTTGAGGACCAGGCCGGCCACCGCGAGCCCGCGCGCGCGCAGCGCCTCCACCGTGAGCACCGAGTGGTTCACGGTCCCGAGCCCGGCGCGCGCCACCACCAGCACCGGGAGCCCGAGCGCCACCGCCAGGTCGGCGTAGGTCTCGCGCGCGGTGAGCGGCGTGAAGAGGCCGCCGGCGCCCTCCACCAGCACCGCCGCGTGGCGGGCGGCCAGCGCGCGCGCCCCCTCGAGCACGCGCGCGAAGGAGAGCTCCTTGCCCTCCAGGCGGGCCGCCACCGCCGGCGCGAGCGGCGCCGCGAAGGTGTACGGGCAGACCGCCTCGAGCGGCTCGGCGCGATCCATCGCCTCCCGGAGCCGCTCGGCGTCGCTCGCCTCGCCGGGGACGTGGCCCGACTGCGCCGGCTTCAGGGCCACCAGGTCGAGGCCGCCGCGGCGGCGCGCGCGCAGCAGCGCGCAGCAGATCTCGGTCTTGCCGACGCCGGTGTCGGTGGCGGTGACGAAGAGGCCGCGGGGGACGACGGGCACCCCCTCCCCAGCCCTCCCCCGCTCCGCGGGAGAGGGAGAACCTCGCGGTGCCCCCTCCTCAGCCCTTCCCCGCTCCGCGAGAGAGGGAGAACCTCGCGGTGCCCTCTCCTCCCTCCCCGTCGTACGGGGAGGGGCGGGGTGGGGCGACCTGCCGGACCCGCCGCCCATCACGCCTCCGCCGTGGCCCGCCGGATCGCCTCCGCGGCGATGCCGGCCAGCTCGCGCAGCTGGTCCGCGGTCATGGCGAGCGGCGGCATGAGCACCACCACGTTGCCGAGCGGCCGCAGGATGGCCCCGAGCGACCGCGCCTCCAGCGTCACCCGGTGCCCGACGTTGGCGGCGTACGGGTAGGGCTCCCTCGTCGCCCGGTCCTGCACCAGCTCGATGCCGACCATCAGCCCACGCTGCCGGATCTCGCCCACGCGCGGGTGATCGGCGAGCGGCCGCAGCGCCGCGGCGAGCGCCTCCACCTTGGCCGGCAGCCCCTCGATCACCTTCCGCTCGCGCAGGAGCTTCAGGCTCGCGGTGGACGCGGCGCAGGCGAGCGGGTTGCCGGCGTAGGTGTGGCCGTGGAAGAAGGTCCGCTGCGACTCGTGGGAGCCGAGGAAGCTCTCGAACACCGCCTCGGTGGTGCAGGTGGCGGCGAGCGGCAGGTACCCGCCGGTGAGCCCCTTGGCGCAGGTGAGGATGTCGGGGGTGACCCCCTCCTGCTCCACCGCCCAGAGGGTGCCGGTGCGGCCGAAGCCGGTCGCCACCTCGTCGCAGACCAGCAGCGCGCCGTGCCGATCGCAGAGCTCGCGCAGCCGGCGCAGGTAGCCCCGGGGCTGGGTGATCATGCCGTCGGCCCCCTGCACCAGCGGCTCGACCACCAGGGCCGCGATCTTCCCCCGCCGCGCCTCGAAGACCTCCTCCACCGCGCCGGCGCACTCCATGGCGCAGGAGGCCCGCTCCTTGCCGAGCGGGCAGCGGTAGCAGTAGGGCTGCGGGGCCTGGTTCACCTGGAACAGGAGCGGCTTGAAGATCCGGTGGAAGAGGTCGATCCCGCCCACCGACACCGAGCCGATGGTGTCGCCGTGGTAGCCGCCGCGGATCGAGACGAACTCGCTCCGGGCGGCGTCCCCGCGCAGCTGGTGGTGCTGGTACGCCATCTTGATGGCGATCTCGACCGCGGTGGCGCCGGCGTCCGAGTAGAAGACGCGGGTGAGCCCCGCCGGCAGCACGCGGGCGAGCTCCTCGGCGGCCTCGATGGACGCCGTGGAGGCGAGGCCGAGCAGCGTCGAGTGGGCCAGCTTCCCGAGCTGGGCGGTGATGGCGGCGTCGATCTCCGGCACCCGGTGGCCGTGCACGTTGCACCAGAGCGAGGAGACGCCGTCGAGGTAGCGGCGGCCCAGGGTGTCCACCAGGTAGACGCCCTCTCCCTCGTCCACCACCAGCGGCTCGGTGGCGAGCCACTCCTGCATCTGCGTGAACGGGTGCCAGAGGTGGCGGTGGTCGGCTTCGACGAGGCGGCGGTGCCGCTGGGCGCGGTCTTCGGGCATGAGGCCCGTGAGGCTACTGCCGCGCCGGCTCGCTTGGAAGGGGCTCCCCCGCCGCGCCCACCGCGCGGACCACCACCGGCCAGAGCGCCTCGGCCCAGCGGTCGTAGCCCCGCTTCGACGGGTGGAAGCGATCCTCGCAGAGCAGCTCGGGGTGGCCGGGCAGCTCCTCCTGGCTCTCGCGGAAGAGGCCGGCCACCGCGAACCCGTGGCGCGCGGCGGCGGCGTGGATGGCGGCGTTCACCGCCTCCACCCGGCCGCGGATCCCGAGCCGCGCCGCCTCCCCCTGCGCCAGCGGGGAGAGCGAGAGGTCGGGCACCTCGAGCACCACCACCTGCGCCCCGGTGGCCGCCAGCCGGTCGAGCAGCTCGCCGTAGAGCTTCTCGAAGACGGCGGGCGGCGTTCCGTTGGTGACGTCGTTGATGCCGATCCCGACCGTCACCAGCTCCGGCTCGTAGGCGGCGAGGAGCGGGAGCTGGCCCTCGATCACGTCCGCCACCCGCGCCCCGGAGACGCACAGGTTCGCGAGCTGCACCTTGCGCCCCTCGCGGCGGAGCCGCTCGGCGATGCGGCGCACGTAGCCGCCGTCGTTGCCGGCGCCGACCCCCACCCCGGTGGAGTCGCCGAGGGCGGCGTAGATCACGGGGCGCTCCGGCGCGGCGAGGGCCGCGGCGAGGAGGGCGAGCGTGGCGAACGACACTCGGCTCAAGCTAGGTCGCCGCGGCGCCCGCGGCAGCCCCTCCCCGCGCGAGCGGCCTGCGACCGTCAGCGCGGCGGCGGTCCGCCCCGGCGCCGCTTCCAGGGCGGCGCGGACCGGGAGGGCAACCGCTCGCCCGGCCGGAGCCGCCCGACCCGGCGCAGCGCCTCCTCGATGAGCGGCCGGTTCTCCGGGTCGGCCCAGCGGATGAGCGCCTTCTGCATCTTCTTCTCGCGCATCTCCTTCACGGTGTGGATGGGCCTCCCGGACACGGGGTGGTAGCCCGACCAATGCATGTCCGAGGCCAGGGTCATCGGCGTCGGCATGAAGTCCTGCACCTGCTGCGGCCGCCAGCCGTTGGACTTCAAATAGTCCATCAGCTCGACCGCGTCCTTCAGCGTGCAGCCCGGGTGCGAGGAGACGAAGTAGGGGACGAGGTACTGCTCCTTGCCGGCCTTCCGCGAGTAGCGCGCGAACTCGCCGCGGAGGCGCTCGAACTCCTCCAGGCCCGGCTTCTTCATGGCGGCGAGCACGCCGGCGGCGACGTGCTCCGGCGCCACCTTGAGCTGGCCGGAGACGTGTTCGCCGATGAGCACCTCGAGGTAGCGCTGCCCGTTCTTCGGGTCGGCGTGGGCGAGGTCGTAGCGCACGCCCGAGCCGACGAAGAGGTGCTTCACCCCCTTCACCCGCTTCGCCTTGGCGTACAGCTCGATGAGCGGCCCGTGGTCGGTGCCGAAGAACGGGCAGACGCTCGGGTAGACGCAGGAGAGCCGGCGGCAGGCGGCGTGGGCCTTGGGGCTGGTGCAGCCCATCCGCCACATGTTGGCGGTCGCGCCGCCGAGGTCGCTCACCGTGCCGCGGAACTTGGGGTCGCGGGCCAGGGTCTCGACCTCGCGCACCACGCTCGCCTCGGAGCGGCTGGTGACGTCCCGCCCCTGGTGCTCGGTGATGCAGCAGAAGGCGCACCCGGCGGCGCAGCCGCGCAGGATCGAGACGCTCCAGCGGATCTGCTCCAGCGCCGGGATGTGGGCGCCGCCGTAGAGGTCGTGCGCCTCCCGCCGGTAGGGCAGCTCGTGCACCCGGTCGAGCTCCTCGGTGGTGGGCGCCGGCATGGGCGGGTTCACCAGCACGGTGCGGGCGCGCGGTCCGACGCCGTGGCGCTGCAGGAGGATCCGCGCGTTCTCCTCGTTGTGCTCGAGGTGGTAGAGGCGCGAGAACTCGGCGAAGCGGCGCTTGTCCTTCGCCACCTCCTCGTAGCTCGGCAGCTCGAGCACGGCGCGGGCGCGCGAGGGCAGGTCGGCCACCGCGAGGTCGGCGAGCGCCAGCGCCGTGCCCGGCACGTCGGTGAGGCCGCACTTGTCCTCGCCGGAGGCGAGCCGGCGCGCGATCTCGAGCGCGGGCTTCTCGCCCTGCCCGTACACCACCAGGTCCACCGCGCTGCTCGCGCAGAGCGACGGCAGCACCCGGTCTTCCCAGTAGTCGTAGTGGGCGATGCGGCGGAGCGAGGCCTCCACCCCGCCGGCGACGATGCAGAGCGTCTCGCCGAAGGCCTCGCGGAGCAGCCGCGCGTAGACCGTCACCGCGCGATCGGGGCGGCGGCCGGCCACGGCGCCCGGCGTGTAGGCGTCGTCCGAGCGCCGCTTCTTGTGCGCGGTGTAGTGGTTGACCATCGAGTCCATCGACCCGGCGGTCACCCCGGCGAAGAGGCGCGGGCGCCCCAGCCGCCGAACGTCGGCGCTGCTGCGCCAGTCGGGCTGGGCCACGATCCCGACCCGGTAGCCCCGCGCCTCGAGGAGCCGGCCGATCACCGCGGCGCCGAAGGCCGGGTGGTCGAGGTAGGCGTCGCCGGTGACCAGGAGCACGTCCAGCTCCTCCCAGCCGCGCGCCGCCATCTCGGCGCGGGTCATCGGCAGGAAGGGAGCGGGCGGCCGGGCGGTCGCACCGTTGACCACCTTGAGCGCGGAGGGGTGAGCCACGGCGCATTCATGCGCGAGGGCGGGCTTCGGATCAAGTGTCGCAGGCTTTGGGGACAGGCGGGCGCGCGCTATCATCCCCGCGGGATCCGCCGAGGACACACACACCATGCCCGAACCCGACGTGCTGGAAGAGCTGCGTTCCCTCGAACTGCGCCGCGGCACCTCGGAGCTGGACCCGGCCGCCGAGGAGCGACGGGCGGAGATCCTGGCCGCGCTGGAGGGGGAGGCCCTGCGGCTCGAGCGCGACCTGCTGCGCATCTCCGGTCGGTTGCGCCTCATCGCCGAGTTCCTTCCCCCCGACCTCGCCGAGCGCGCCCTCGCCCTGGCGGCGGTCGCGCCCGCCCCGCTCGCGGTCGAGCCGCCGGCCGCGGCTTCCGAGGCGGAAGCGCCCGCCCTCCCGGAGCCGCCCTCGCCGCTCGCCTTCGGCGAGTACGACGCCGACCTGCTTCCCTTGCCGGCGGCGGCCGCGGTCGACGCGGCGGCCGCTCCGCCAGCCGCCCTCCCGGAGCCCCCGCCCCCAGCCCCGGCGGCGCTCGAGCCTCCGGCGTGCCTCGCCGAGGCGCTCGTCGCATCGTCCCTCCCCCTGGGAGAGGCCACGTCGCCGCCGACCGGATTCGACCCGGCGAGCGATCCCTCCCTGGCGCCGGAGCCCCCGCTCGGCCCCATCCCCGCGCCGCCCGCGCCGGCTTCGCTCGCCCCCGCGCCGGACGCGGCCATGCTGACGCCGGAGGCTGCGCTCCCGCCCCTGGTGCTCGACCCGCTGCCACCGGACGTCCCGCCCGACGCGGAGCCCTGGCCGGGGTTCGGCAGGGGGGAGCTGCCCGGGATCTCCCCCGACATGGAGCCGTCGGCGCTCAGCGCGGCGGTCCCCGACCTCTTCGCCGCCGACCCCTCCGCCGAACCTCCCTTCCCGGTGGTGCACGCCGGCGAGGCCGACCTCCCGCCGCTGGTGATCGAAGCCAGCGCCTTCACGCAGGACCTGGCGGCCTGTCCGGGCGCGCCGGGCGCCTTCGAGCCCGAGGCGCCCCGCCCGCCACCCGAGCCGGCCGTGCTCGCCGAGCCGCCCGTCTTCGCCGACCCCGCGGTGGAGATCGAACCTGCGGTCGCCGAGCCGGCACCGATCCCCGAGGTCGCGCTCGTCGCGAAGCCGGCCGTGATTCCCGCGCCCGCGCCGGTCCCCGACGCCGAGTTCGTTCCCGAGCCGGCCTCTTTCCCGGAAGGCGAGCTTCCTTCCGACTCCGCCGCGCTTCCCGACGCCGTCCTGGTCGCGGAGCCGGCCGATGCCCTGGACGCTTCGCCCGCGGAGCCGCCGGAAGCCGCCTCGCCCGCGGAGCCGGAAGGAGCGGAGCCGCCGGACGCGCCGGAGCCGACGCTCGACCTCCCGCTCGTCCTGGATCTGACCGGAATCCCGGAGTCCTCCCCCATGGCGCTGGAGCCGGACGCGGCGCCGCCGGAGGAGACCTCGCCGGCGGCGCTGGCCGCGCCCCCCGCGCCGCCGCCGCTCGAGCTGGCCCCGCCGCCGGACCCGTGGCTCTCCGCGGCGCCGCCCGCGATGCCGGAGCCGCTGGCCGTCGAGGGCACCGTCCTCGCCGCCCCCGAGCCGGCCGTACCCGCGCTGCCGCCTCCCCCCGTCCCCGAGGCCATGCTCGTCGCGCCGGCGGCACCCGAGGCCGCGCCGGAGGCGGAGCCGGAACAGGAGCCCGAGCCCGAGCCCATCCCGCTCGAGACCATCGCCACG
Source organism: Myxococcales bacterium (assembly GCA_021782135.1). GTDB lineage: Bacteria > Myxococcota > Myxococcia > Myxococcales > Anaeromyxobacteraceae > Anaeromyxobacter_B. The sequence goes on from JAJXVM010000106.1 coordinate 10,942, forward strand.
CCCGTCCCGGCGC
>JAJXVM010000107.1 GCA_021782135.1 Myxococcales bacterium
CCGCCGGCCCACGAGCCGCCGGCGCAACCCGCCGCGTTCGCGGCCCCGCCGCCGAGCGCGGAGGAGGAGGCCGTCCCCCTGCCGCCGCCCCGGGGCGACACCATCACCGGCGCGACCAACCTGACCACCCCCACCCGCGAGTTGATGCTGCACGGGATGGCGGCGGCGGCCGAGCTCCGCGAGTCGGCCGGCGTCCCGGCGGCGCCCGCCGGCGAGGAGCGGAACTGGCGCGAGGTCTACCAGCGCTTCCTCGAGGCCCGCGCCCAGAGCGGCGAGGGCACCGCCGGGCTGAGCTGGGAGAAGTTCGAGGCCAAGCTGCAGAAGAACCGGCAGCAGCTCCAGGACAAGTACGGCTGCCGCGACGTCCGCTTCTCGGTCTACCTGAAGGACGGCCGCGCCGCCCTCAAGGCCACGCCGGTCAAGTAGCGGTCCGATGGGCGATCCGGTCGTCTCGGTCCGCGGCGTGGAGAAGCGCTTCGGCGGCTTCACCGCGCTGGCGGGGCTCGACCTCGACATCCGCGCGGGCGAGATCTTCGCGCTCCTCGGGCCGAACGGCGCCGGCAAGACCACGCTCATCAGCATCGTCGCCGGCCTGCTGCGGGCCAGCGCCGGGACGGTGCGGGTGCTCGGCCGCGACGTGGTGACCGACTACCGCTACACCCGCCGCCACCTCGGCCTGGTGCCGCAGGAGATCAACTTCGACCCGTTCTTCACGGTGGAGGAGGCGCTGCGGATCCAGGCCGGCTACTTCGGCGTGCGGCTGTCGGAGGAGCGGCTGGAGGAGATCCTGGGGGCCCTCGACCTCGCCGCCAAGCGCCACGTCAACGCCCGCGCGCTCTCGGGAGGGATGAAGCGCCGCCTCCTCATCGGCAAGGCGCTGGTCCACGCGCCGGAGGTGCTCTTCCTCGACGAGCCGACCGCCGGCGTCGACGTGGAGCTGCGCCAGCAGCTCTGGCGCTACGTGCGGACGCTGCAGGGGCGCGGCACCACCATCGTCCTCACCACCCACTACCTGGAGGAGGCGGAGGAGCTGGCCGACCGGGTCGGGATCCTCGACCGCGGCCGCCTGCTGCTGGTGGAGGACAAGGCCGAGGTGCTGCGGCGGTACGCCCGCAAGACGCTGCGCGCCGCCCTGGCGACCCCGCTCGCCGAGCTGCCGGCGCCGCTGCGGTCGCTCGGGGCGCGCCTGGAGGACGGCGGGCGGGTGCTGTCGCTCGACGCCGAGCCGGGCGAGTCCTTCGGGCCGGCCCTGGCGGCGCTCGCGGCGGCGGGGCTGGCGGTGCAGGACGTCGAGACCCAGCGGATGCGGCTCGAGGACGTCTTCGTCACCCTGCTGCGGGGAGAGCGGCCGTGATCGGGCTCGGGCTGCGCACCCTCCTCGCGAAGGAGGTGCGGCGGTTCCTCCGGGTGCCGGGGCAGACCGTGCTCTCCCCCATCATCACCACCACCCTCTACTTCGTGGTCTTCGGCTACTCGCTGGGGAGCCGGCTGCGGGAGGTGGAGGGGGTGCCCTACGCCCGCTTCATCGTCCCGGGCCTGGTGACGCTCGGGGTGGTCTCCAACGCGTTCCTCAACACCGCCTCGTCGATGTTCGTCATGAAGCTGCAGGGGACCATCACCGACCTGCTCGTGTCCCCGCTCTCCTACGGCGAGGTGCTGGCGGGCTTCGTCGGCGCGGCGGTGATCCGCGGGCTCACGGTGGGGCTGCTCATGTGGGCGGTGGCCGGCGTCTTCACCGGCTTCGGGGTGGCCCACCCGCTCGCGGCGATCGGGCTGCTCCTGCTCATCGCGGTCGGGTTCTCGGCGCTCGGCTTCATCACCGCCGTGTGGGCCACCTCGTTCGAGCAGATCAACTTCTTCCCCACCTTCATCATCACCCCGCTCACCTTCCTGGGCGGGGTCTTCTACTCGGCCCGGATGCTCTCGCCGGGGCTGCGCCGCTTCACCCTGCTGAACCCGCTCTTCTACCTGGTGGACGGCGTGCGGCACGCGGTGCTCGGCCTCTCCGACGCCCCGCCGGCCGCCGCCGTCGCCATCGCCGCCGGGCTCTGCGCCGCGGCCCTGGGCGTGAGCTACGCCATGCTCCGCACCGGCTACAAGCTGCGGGGGTAGGCGCCGCTCACGCCTTGGCCGGCCGCATCGCCGCCGTCCGCGCCTCCCGGGCGACCGCCTCGTCGCGCACCTCGGCGAGCCGCCCGAGCGCGAAGGCGCCCACCGCCATGACGCAGTCGCGGGCGGCGATGTCGAGGAAGTGTCCGGTCGCGATCAGGTTGAGCGCGATGCAGACCAGCCAGGCGCAGGCCACGTAGGCCGCCACGCGCGTGTACCGGGTCAGCACCGCCAGGCCGACCAGGATCTCCACGATGCCGGCCGCCCGCATGAAGATCTCGGGACGGACCGGCAGGAGCTGCCGGGCGAGGGGGGACAGGTAGCCCGCCCAGTGGGCGAGCAGGTTGGTGAACTTGTCGAGGCCGGCCACGATGGGCACCACCCCGAAGGCGATGCGCAAGGCCCAGTACCCGGATTCGAGCCGCTTATCGTTCATGACGCCCTCCACTTCTTCCTGAGTCGGAGGCGGGCCGGAGGTTACGGGCGCCCGGCGCGTCACCTCGCGGCCGCCGGGGCGTCCAGTCGATGGAGGCGATGGTGGAACGGCTCTCGAGCACCCCGGCGGCCCCGGCCGCCATCCCCGACGAGGAGGTGGTGCGGCGCGTGCTGTCGGGCGAGGCGGCGCTGTTCGAGGTGCTGATGCGCCGCCACAACCAGCGGGTCTACCGCGCCATCCGCGCCCTGCTGCGGAACGAGGCGGAGGTGGAGGACGCGATGCAGCAGGCGTACCTGCACGCGTACGCGCACCTCGGGCAATGGAACCGGGCGGCGGCCTTCCGCACCTGGCTCCTGCGCATCGCCGTGAACGAGGCGCTCTCGCGCCTGCGCCCGGCCCGCCGGCTGGAGCTGCTCGCCGTGGAGGGAGAGGAGGAGGAGCGAATGGACCCGGACGCCCGTGACCCGGAGCGGCAGGCCGCCGGCCGCGAGCTCCTCGCGCTCCTGGAGGAGGGGATCGATCGGCTGCCCGCGCTCTACCGCGCCACCTTCATGCTCCGCGAGGTGGAGGGGCTCTCGACGGCCGAGACCGCCGAGTGCCTGGGCGTCTCCGCGGAGGCGGTGAAGGTGCGGCTCCACCGCGCGCGGGCGGCCCTGCGCGAGGGCTTGGTCGAGCGCGCCGCCGGGGTGGCCCGGGGCGCCTTTCCGTTCGACGCACCGCGGTGCGATCGGGTCGTGGCGGGGGTCCTCGCCAGGCTCCCGCCGGCTCGGCCGTGAGGCGGCGAAAGCGGCGGCCGGCCTCTTGACTCCGCGCAACTAGACCACTCGTCTTTTTCCCCAGTTGGGTCTATGCTGCGCGCCCAAGTCACGATTTCGCCGAGACTCCACGGAGGAAAAGCAATGCGTTTTGCCTATTTCGCCGCGCTCACGCTCGGGATCGCCGCCTGCAGCCAGCAGCCGGCGCCCGCCAAGCCGGGTGAGGGCGCCGCGCCTGGCGCCGCCGCCGAGGCCGCTCCCGCGGGCGGGCTCACGGGCAAGCTCGTCGAGCGCATCGACGCCGCGCCCTACAGCTACCTGAAGCTCCAGACCGCGCAGGGCGAGGCCTGGGCCGCGGTGCCGCAGACCACCGCCGCCAACGGCACGAGCCTCACGGTGGTGAACGCCTTCCCGATGAAGGACTTCGAGAGCAAGACCCTCAACCGCAAGTTCGCGGTGGTCTACTTCGGCACCCTGGCCGGCCAGGACGGCGCGCCCAAGGGCGCGATGCCGGCGAGCATGGGCGCCATGCCCGCGAGCGGCCAGGTCCCGGCCGGCATGCCGCCGCCCGGCATGGGCGGGACCCCGAACGTCGCCGCGCAGCACGCCGGCGTGAACAGCGCGCCGGTGAAGGTGGAGAAGGTCGCCAAGGCCAGCGGCGCCGACGCCAAGACCGTCGCCGAGATCTACGCCCAGAAGGCTTCCCTCAAGGACAAGAGCGTCACCATCCGCGGCCAGGTCGTGAAGTTCAACGCCGGCGTGATGGGCAAGAACTGGGTCCACCTCCGCGACGGCAGCGGCGCCGAGGAGAAGAAGGACAACGACATCACCGTGACCACCATGGACAACGTGGCGGTCGGGGACACCGTCACCGCCAAGGGGACCGTCCACCTCGACAAGGACTTCGGCTACGGCTACGCCTATCCGGTCATCGTCGAGGAGGCGAAGGTCGCGAAGTAGCCTCCAGGCGCGCGAGCCCGGGCCGAGGCCGGCCGGGATCGCGCGCCGAGCCACACCTGCGGCGGCGCGGCCTTCCGGTCGCGCCGCCGCTTCCTTTTCGGCGGGCCGGAGGCCGTCCTCCGGCCCGTGGTGTACACTCCGCCGCCCGATGCCGCCCCCTTCGCCCCAGTCGAGCGCCGCCGAGGTCGCCGAGGCCGCCCGCGCGCTGCGGGCCGAGTGGGAGTCGGGAGACCCGGCCGACGCCGCGCTGCGCGGCCGGCTGCAGGACCGGCTCGACGCCCTGCGCGACCTCTGGCGCCAGGACCCGGGCCTCTTCACGCCCGAGGTGACCGGCGCGCTCCGCGTGGTCGGGGAGGGGCTGCGGGAGCCCGCGCGGCCGGCGGCGGGGGACGCGGCCAGGCTCCTCAAGGAGATCTTCGGCCACGACCGCTTCCGCCCCGGCCAGCGCGAGATCATCGACGCCGTGCTCGCCGGCCGCGACTGCGTCGGGGTGATGCCCACCGGCGCCGGCAAGTCGCTCACCTACCAGATCCCGGCGCGGCTCCTCGGCGGCGTCACCCTGGTGATCTCCCCGCTCATCGCGCTCATGAAGGACCAGGTGGACGCCATGGCGCGGGTGGGGCTCTCGGCCACCTTCCTCAACTCGAGCCTCTCGCCCGAGGAGCGGCGCGAGCGGGTGGACGGCATCCGCGCCGGGCGCTACGAGCTGGTCTACGCCGCGCCCGAGGGGCTGGAGGCCTCGGTGGGCGGCGCGCTGCAGGGGCTGCGGCTCTCGCTCATCGCCGTGGACGAGGCCCACTGCATCAGTCACTGGGGCCACGACTTCCGGCCCGCCTACCGCAACCTCTCCGGCCTCAAGTCGCGCTTCGGGAACCTTCCCGTGCTGGCGCTCACCGCCACCGCCACCCGGGAGGTGACGCGCGACATCGCCGCCCAGCTCGGCATGGAGCGCCCGCTCGCCTTCCGGGGCACCTTCTTCCGGCCCAACCTGCGGCTGCACGCCTACAAGAAGGGCGAGGAGCGCTCCTCGGGGAAGCTCGAGGTGCGCGACTCCATCCTGCGGCTGGTGCGCGCCCGCCCGGGCGAGAGCGGGATCGTCTACTGCCTCTCGCGCAAGTCGGTCGAGTCCACGGCGGAGTTCCTGCGGGACCACGGCGTGCGCGCCGCCGCCTACCACGCCGGGCTCGAGCCGGAGGAGCGCAGCCGCGTGCAGGACGCCTTCCAGGCCGACCAGGTGGACGTGGTGGTGGCCACGGTCGCCTTCGGCATGGGCATCGACAAGCCCGACATCCGCTACGTGATCCACCGCGACATGCCGCGTTCGATCGAGGGGTACTACCAGGAGATCGGGCGGGCGGGGCGCGACGGCCGCCGGAGCGACTGCGTGCTCTTCTACTCCTGGGCCGACGTGGTCTCGTACGACCGCTTCGCCGGCGAGGCGGAGGATCCCGAGGTCCAGCGCTGGCAGAAGCGGCAGGTGCGGCAGATGTTCGACTTCGCCGACGAGGCCCGCTGCCGCCACCTCGAGCTGGCCGCCTACTTCGGCGAGGAGATCGAGCCCTGTGGCGGCTCCTGCGACCTCTGCGCCGGGCTCGACCTGGTGGAGGAGGCGCCGGCGGTCCGGGGCCGCAAGGTCCGGCTCACGCCGCGCGCGGCGCCCGGTACGCGCCGGCGCGACGGCGACGCCGGCCCGGAGACCGCGGCCGGCGACCTGCGGCTCTTCGAGGAGCTGCGGGCGCTCCGCGCCGGCCTGGCCCGCGAGCGCGGCGTCCCCGCGTACCTGGTCTTCCCCGACTCCGCCCTCGCGGTCATGGCCGAGCAGAGGCCGCTCACCGAGGAGCAGCTCCTCGGGGTGCCGGGGGTCGGGTCGAAGAAGCTGGCCCTCTACGGCGAGGAGTTCCTCGCCGCGATCCGCAAGCACGCCTGAGGTGGTCCGTGGCCCTCGCCCCGACGCTCTACGACTTCGACGTCACCCTCTCCCACGTGGACCGCGGGATCGACGCGCGCTTGCAGGTGAAGACCGCGCGTCACCCCTCCGAGTCGATGGAGCGCGTCTGGCTGCGGGTGCTCGCCTTCTGCTGCCTGCGCGAGGAGCGGCTCGCCTTCGGCCCGGGGCTGTGCGACCCGGACGCGCCCGACCTCCTCGCCGAGGACCTCACCGGCCGGCGCACCCTCCTCGTGCGCGTGGGCCGGCAGGACCCGGCCCGGATCCAGCGCGAGTCGGACCGGGCCGGCGACGCGCGGGTGGCGCTCTTCCTCGACTCGGCCGCGCGGCTCGCCGCCTTTCGCGAGGAGGCCGCCGCGGCCGGGCTGAGCCGGCTCGGGGAGGTGGAGCTCTACGCACCCGACGCGGCGCTCCTGCGCTGGCTCGCGTCGCGGGAGGAGCGGCGGCAGAAGCTCTCGCTCACCGTGGTGGGCGACCACCTCTACGTCGACCTGGGCGGCGAGACGGCCGACGGGCCGCTGCACCGGGGGTGATGGTGAGGGCACCAGGGTCGCCCCTCCCCGTCCCTCCCCGTGCGACGGGGAGGGAGGAGCCCCGGGGTCAGCTCTTTTCCCTCTCCCGCGAAGCGGGGGAGGGTCAGGGAGGGGGGGCTCCTACGGCCCCTCCGCCTTCGAGTCCACGTAGAAGTCGAGGGTCAGCGCCGCGGTCCAGTCCTGCTGCGGGAAGTCGACCGTGCCCTGGACCGTGAGGACGAGCTGCAGCCCCATCTTCTGGTCGGCGAGGTAGTCGGCCAGGTTCACGTCCCCCGACTTCAGGAAGTGGATCCGGCTCGGGTCGGGCGGGCCGGAGGCGGGGCGGGTGTAGGTGGCGATGGTCTGGGCCTGCGAGCCGGTCGGGTCGGCGCTCGCGTCGTAGACCTGGAGCACGGCCGCGCTCACCCCGGCGAGGTCGCCGCTGCTGGAGCTCATCGCCACGTCGGCGCCGTTGAGGGTGACGAGCGAGGTGACCTGGAAGGTGCCGCCCTGGTTCTTGCCGCTGAGCGGGATGTCGGCGTTGAAGGTGCCGCGCGCGGGGGGCAGGGTGGTCGTCGGGACGTTCGGCACCGGGCCGGCCGGCGCGCCGGGCAGGCGGCCCGTGCCGGGCAGGCCGGAGAAGTCGCGGGTCAGGGCCACCGAGGAGTCCTGCACCTCGGCGGAGAACAGGTTGCCGCAGCCGGCGAGGAGCACGGCGCCCGTGAGGAGCAGAATCGCGCGGGGGAAGGCGTTCTCGATCATGGTCGCGCCTTTCAGAAGAGGTAGAGGAGGAAGCCGAGGTTGAAGGACGGCCCGCGCAGCTTGAGCTGCGGGTTCTGGGCGGCGACCGTGGCGCCCGAGTTGCTCTGGCTCAGCGCCTGCTGGAAGTTCTTCGCCTCGGTCCAGAGCCAGAAGACGCCGCCGCGGACGAAGAAGACGAACCGGTCCTGCGAGCCGAACTCGAGCCCGAGCTGCGTGTTGGCGTAGTCGTAGCCGATCTGCTTCAGCACCAGCTTCGTCGCGGCCGAGGCGCCGTTGCCGGCGTAGCCGCTCGCGTCGCCGTCGAACATGTGCCCGAGCTCGGCGTGAAGGGTGGGCACCACCCCCCAGTGGAACGGGATGAGGGTCACGCCGCCGTGGATGCCGCCCGAGATCACGTCGAAGTTCCCGCCCGCCTCGAGCCGCAGGTGGCTCCAGGGGCGGAAGACGAGGGTCAGGCCCGAGACGTCCGGCGCGCCCACGTCGAGCTGCAGGCCCAGCCGGGGCCCGTCGTAGAGCGAGTACCAGTGCGTCTTCTGCTCCGGCTTCGGCTGCTCCAGCCGGGCGGTGCGGGCGTCCCAGTCGCCCCCAGGGGCGGGCGGCACCGGGACGGCCGGCACGGAGTCGGCGCCCGCCGAGGCGGCCCGGGCGTCGGCGGAGACCGTGGCGGCGGCAGCCCTGGCGTCGGCACCGGACGCGGGGTCGGCGGCGGCCGAGAGGGCCAGCAGCGCCAGGAGGGGAGCGAGGGTCACGGGTGCTCCTTCGGCTGGTTGAGCGGGTCGAGGAGCCCTTTTGGGGGGCGAGAGGGCAACCTATCCCAACCGGGGGGCGGCCTGCCAGCCGGGGGCTCGTCAAAAAGTCTTCAGGAATGCGTGCGGACGCCGAGCGATTCATTACATCCAGGACGAACTGGAGCGATGTAGTCGACTTTTGAAAACCCGCACCCGCACGGCGGAAGACACGATGAGCAGCCAGCAGGCCCTGCGCGAGATCACCGAGCAGAAGTACCGGTACGGCTTCGTCACCGAGGTCGAGACGGACACCGTCCCCCCCGGGCTCTCCGAGGAGACCATCCGGCTCATCTCCCGCAAGAAGAACGAGCCGCAGTTCATGCTCGACTGGCGTCTGCGGGCCTACCGGCACTGGCTGACGCTGGAGGAGCCGACCTGGCCCAACGTCCACCATCCGAAGATCGACTACCAGGCGATCGTCTACTACTCGGCCCCGAAGCCGAAGAAGCAGCTCGGCTCCATGGACGAGGTCGACCCGGAGCTGAAGCGGGCCTTCGAGAAGCTCGGGATCCCGCTGGTCGAGCAGCAGCGGCTGGCCGGCGTGGCGGTGGACGCGGTCTTCGACTCGGTCTCGGTGGCCACCACCTTCAAGAAGAAGCTCGCCGACCTCGGCATCCTCTTCTGCTCCTTCAGCGAGGCGGTGCGCGAGCACCCGGCGCTGATCGAGAAGTACCTGGGCTCGGTGGTGCCCTACTCCGACAACTTCTTCGCCACCCTCAACAGCGCGGTCTTCTCCGACGGCAGCTTCGCCTACGTGCCGAAGGGGGTGCGCTGCCCGATGGAGCTCTCCACCTACTTCCGCATCAACGCCAAGGACACCGGCCAGTTCGAGCGGACGCTGATCGTCGCCGACGAGGGCGCGCAGGTCTCCTACCTCGAGGGCTGCACCGCGCCGCAGCGGGACGAGAACCAGCTGCACGCGGCGGTGGTGGAGCTGGTCGCCCTCGACGGCGCGCAGATCAAGTACTCGACGGTGCAGAACTGGTACCCGGGCGACGCCGAGGGGCGCGGCGGCATCTACAACTTCGTGACCAAGCGCGGGAAGGCGATGAACCGCGCCCGCATCAGCTGGACCCAGGTCGAGACCGGCAGCGCCATCACCTGGAAGTACCCGAGCGTCATCCTGCAGGGCGACGACTCGGTGGGCGAGTTCTACTCGGTGGCCCTCTGCAACCACCGCCAGCAGGCCGACACCGGCACCAAGATGATCCACGTCGGCAAGAACACCCGCTCCACCATCATCTCCAAGGGCATCAGCGCCGGGCGGGGCCAGAACACCTACCGCGGGCTGGTGAAGGTGCTGAAGGGGGCGGTGAACGCCCGCAACTACTCGCAGTGCGACTCGCTCCTCATCGGCGACCGCTGCGGCGCCCACACCTTCCCGTACCTCGAGGTGCGCAACCCGACCGCCCAGGTGGAGCACGAGGCCACCACCTCCAAGATCGGCGAGGACCAGCTCTTCTACTGCCGGCAACGGGGCATCCGGGAGGAGGACGCGGTCTCGATGATCGTGAACGGCTTCGCCCGGCAGGTCCTCAAGGAGCTGCCGATGGAGTTCGCCGTCGAGGCGCAGAAGCTGCTGGGGATGAGCCTGGAAGGGAGCGTCGGATGACCGCAGGCGAGATCGAGGCCGCGGGAGGGGAGGGCGGGCGCGAGATGCTGAGCATCGAGAAGCTGAAGGCCCGGGTGGCCGACAAGGAGATCCTGCACGGCGTGGACCTGGTGGTCCGCCCGGGCGAGGTGCACGCCATCATGGGGCCGAACGGCTCGGGGAAGAGCACGCTGGCGCAGGTGCTGGCCGGCCGCGAGACCTACCAGGTCACCGGGGGCCAGGTGCGTCTCGAGGGCGAGGACCTGCTCGCGCTCACGCCGGAGCAGCGCGCCGCGAAGGGCGTCTTCCTCGCCTTCCAGTACCCGGTGGAGATCCCCGGCGTCGGGAACATGTACTTCCTGCGCACCGCGCTCAACGCGGTGCGGAAGGCGCGCGGCCAGGACGAGCTCGACGCCATGGACTTCCTCGCGGTCGCCAAGGAGAAGATGAAGCTCGTCCAGATGGACCCCGCCTTCATGAGCCGCTCCGTCAACGAGGGCTTCTCCGGGGGCGAGAAGAAGCGGAACGAGGTGCTGCAGATGGCGGTGCTGGAGCCCCGGCTCGCCATCCTCGACGAGACCGACTCCGGCCTCGACATCGACGCGCTCCGGGTCGTCGCCGGGGGCGTGAACGCGCTCCGCAGCCCGGACCGCGCGATGATCGTCATCACCCATTACCAGCGGCTGCTCGACTACATCGTCCCGGACCGCGTGCACGTCATGGCCGGGGGCCGGATCGTGAAGAGCGGCGGGCGCGAGCTGGCGCTCGAGCTCGAGGAGAAGGGCTACGCCGAGGTGCGGCGTGGCCCGGCGGAGGTCCGGCCGTGAGCCCGTTCGAGGAGAGCGTGCGCGCCGCGCTCGCGGCCCGCGGGACCGGCGCGCCGGAGTGGCTCGCCGCGCTGCGGCGCGACGCCGGCGAGCGGTTCCTCTCGCGGGGGCTCCCCACCACCCGCCACGAGGACTGGCGCTACACCAGCCTCGCCGGCCGACTGCAGGTGCTCGCCTCCGAACAGGACCCCGCGGCCGGGGACGCGTTCAGCCGCGAGGAGTA
>JAJXVM010000108.1 GCA_021782135.1 Myxococcales bacterium
CGCGGGCCGACCGGGGCTCAGGGGCGCAGCCCGTCGACGAGCAGCCGCGCCTCGCCGTCCGCCTCCACCCGCGCCACCAGGGCGTCGCGGCCGGCCTGCACCGCCACCGGCCGCAGCCTCCTCACCTGGGCGGAGAGGGCCACGCCGGGCGCGAGGGGGCGGTTGAGCGCCGCCTCGACCTGGGCGCGCAGCGCCTCGAGCCGCGGCCCCACCGCGAAGCGCGCCTTCTCGCGCAGCTTGGCGCGCAGGCTGTCGCGCAGCAGCCACTCCAGGCTGGCCGAGAGGGCGTCGCGGGTCTCGAGGCTGTAGTCGAGATCCTGGAGCGAGATGGTGGCGGTGGCGGGGTCGTAGGCCGGCCGGCCCACGAGGTAGAGGTCGCCCTCGATGGCCGAGGTGACGACGTGCGCCTTCACCACCGCGAGCCCGCCGGCGCCCGAGACCGAGAGGGAGCGCAGGGTCACCGTGTGGCCGCCGGCGTCGAAGGTGCGGCCGGCGAGCTGGGCCTCGAGCTGGCGGTTCGCCTCGGGGTAGGGGATGAGGCCGTCGAGCGCCACGTGGAAGCCGGGCGCGGCCGCCCCGCGCTCCACCTGCAGCGGCGGCAGCGGCGGCGCCGGTTCGCGGGGCGGGGCGCCGAGGTGGACCACCGGCCGCGCCACGAGCCCGACGGTGAAGTCGATCGCCTGGCCGCTCCCGGAGAGCGGCGAGACGTGGGCCGCGCGCGGGTGCAGCAGGAGGACGGCGTTCCCCGGGAGCGGGATCGGCTGGGCGAGCCGCTCCCAGGCCTCGGCGGCCCGCGCCCGCAGGTCGGCCGCCCGGGCCACGCGCGCGTCGAGGTCCGCGGCCGCCCGGTCGAGCTGGGGCCGCAGGTAGCCGTCGAGGAGCGGCGTCACGTCGTACTGCAGGAAGGTGATCCGGCACGGGTCGGGGTAGGCGAGCTCGAACCGGCTGCGGGTCCGGAGCTTCCAGCCCGGCGACCAGCTCGCCTCGGAGCGGAGCGTCAGCTCCACCGAGCGCGGCCGCTCGCCGACGCCGCAGCTCGCCACCTTGGGACAGCTCGGGCCGCCGAAGGCGAGCGGGTTGCGCACGCAGGCCTCGGCCTGGTAGCTGGCGGTGACGGTGGCCCCGAGCCGCGGACCCTGGAGCGCGAGCCGGATGGGCGCCCGGGTGAGCGCGTACTTGATGCCGATCCGGTCGCCCGCGACCATGGTCCAGGCGCCGGTGGCGTCGAGCCGGGAGGGCACCTCGCGTTCGAGCGCGGCGGCCGCCTCGTCGAGCCGCACCGTCACCGGGAGCTCGAGCGACGAGTCGGGCAGCTCGGGGAGCGGCGCCGGAGGGGCGGCGTCGGGCGGGGGGATCGATAGCCGGTGGGCGCAGCCGCTCGCGAGGAGCAGCGCGGCCGTGAGGAGCGCGGGGCGCTTCATGCGGGCACCACTACACCCCGGCGGGGCCGCGGTCCAGGCGAGCGGGTCGTCAGGCGCGGTCGCGTCGCCGGCGAAGGCTCGTCGCGCGGTCCGACCCGCGCGGGCGCCGACCCGCGGCGCGCCGATCGCCATACTGTCGCCGTGCAGGTGGTGCTCCTCCGCCACGGGATCGCCGAGGACCGCGCGCCGGGAGGCGACGACGGCGCGCGGCGGCTCACCGGGCCGGGCCGGCGCAAGCTGCGGAAAGGAGCGCGCGGGCTGGCGCGGCTGCTCGAGGGGGTGGACGCCTTCGGCGCGAGCCCGCTCGCGCGCGCGGTGGAGACGGCGCGCATCGCCGCCGCGCCGTTCGGCGGGCGGGAGCCGGAGGAGCTGGAGGCGCTCCGGCCCGGGGCTCGGCCCGAGGCCTTCCTGCCCTGGCTGCGCCGGCAGCCCGCCTCGGCGACGCTGGTCGCCGCCGGCCACGCGCCGCACCTGCCCGAGCTGGCCGCCTTCCTCCTCGGCGCGAACGGCCCGCTCTTCGGCCTCGACAAGGGCGGGGCCTGCCTGCTCGAGATCGACGGCCCGCCCCGGCGCGGGGCCGCCCGGCTGGGCTGGCTCCTCACCGCGCGCCAGCTCCGCAGGTCGCGCTAGAGCTCCGGCTCCTGCAGGGCGCGGGTGACGCGCGCCCCCACGCGCCGCGGCGCCAGGCCGGAGAGGGCGGCCACCAGCTTGTTCCGCAGGCCCGGGACGACCACGCGGCGGCCGGCCATGAGCCCGCGGTAGCCCGCCAGCGCGACCGTCTCCACGTCCATCACGCCGCCGCGGCGGAAGAGCGGGGTCTCGCCGACGCCGCTCTTCTTCTCGAACGGGGTGCGGGTCGGCCCTGGGCAGAGGGCGGTCACGGTGATGCCGCTGTCCGAGAGCTCCTCCGCCAGCGCGGCCGAGAAGGAGAGCACGTAGGCCTTGGAGGCGTGGTAGACCGCCATGAAGGGGCCGGGGACGTAGGCGGCGGTGGAGGCCACGTTCAGGATCCGGCCCGACTGCCGCGCCTGCATCGCGCCGAGCAGCAGCTTGGTGAGGTGGGTGAGCGCGACCACGTTGAGCTGCAGGAGGTCGAGCTCCGCCGCGAGATCGGTGCGCCCGAAGGCGCCGTGGACCGCCACGCCGGCGTCGTTCACCAGGATCCCGATCTGGGCGTCGAGGTCCCGCAGCGCCCGGTGCAGCTCCTGCGGCGCCTCGCGCCGGGTGAGGTCGAACGGGAGCGGCTCGGCCCGGACCCGGTAGCGGTGGGAGAGCTCGGCGCAGGTCTCCACCAGCACGTCGACGCTGCGGGCGACCAGGAAGACGTCGTGGCCGTTGGCCGCGAAGACTCGCGCCAGCTCCGCGCCGATCCCGCTCGAGGCGCCGGTGATCAGCGCCGGCTCGCGCCGTTCCTGGGAGGGCTCGCTCACGGGCGGCAGACTACCACCATGACCGCGGGACAGGGCCTCCGACCCCGCGGCGGCGGCTCACGAGGACACGCCGCCGCGCGCGCACCATCTGCTTCCGTGTGGGACGCTGTGCGGAGGCCGCCGGGCGGGCCGAGAGCCTCCTCGACGTGAGCCCGGGCCGAGCCGTCCCGGCTGGCGACGAGGTCTGGCGCGGCGCGGTGACGACCGGACCCGCTCAGCGCCCGGCGAACTGCCGCAGCACCGCGGGGTCCTTCTCGTCCTGCGCCATCAGCTGGTGGCACAGGTCGCAGTCCTGGGAGATGGTGCGCCCGTCGCTCGAGGCGTGCTCGCCGTCGTGGCAGCGGAAGCAGCCGGGCACCACCTCGTGGCCGAGCAGGCTCGGGTAGGTGCCCCACTTGATCTTCATCTTGGGCCAGACGTTGCGGGCCCAGATGTCGCCCAGCTCCGTGCCGGCGGCGTCCACCGCGGCGAGCCGCTCGGAGGCGCGAGCCGGATCGAGCTTGGCGTAGAAGGCGGCCAGCTGCGCCTTGATGCCGGCGCGCGCCGCCTCCGCGGTCGGGTAGTCCACCTGCAGGGCGCGGATGGCCTCGCGGCGGACGAACGGGAGCGTGCGGGCGATGTGGCCGGCCTCGATGGCCTCGTCCACCTCCTCCGCCGGCAGCCGGTACACGTGGGTGGGCCGGTTGTGGCAGTCGACGCAGTCCATCTCGCGCCACTGCGCGTTCTTCGGCTGATCCCCCTTGATCTCGTAGGTGCGCCGGGTGCCGTCGGCGTCGGAGAGCTCGACCGCGCCGATCTTCTCGCGCTTGGGGTCGGAGAGGTAGCGCACCCGCACGCCCTCGGAGACGTGCCAGTGGATGCCGCGGGTCTTGGTGCCGCGCTGGCCGCCGATGTGGAGCAGGAGCGCGGTCTTGAGGGGCGTGTTCTCGGCGTCGTCCGCGTGGCGGGTGATCACCTTGAGGCGGTCGCCCACGAACTTGGCGGGCCAGTGGCACTGCTCGCAGGTGTCGCGGGCCGGGCGCAGGTTCTTGACCGGCGTGGGGATGGGGCGGGGGTAGAGGTTCAGGTTGACCGAGACCAGCTGCCAGGCGCCGGAGAGCTTGGACTTCACGAACCAGCTCGCCCCGGGGCCGATGTGGCACTCGACGCACTTGACCCGCGCGTGCGGCGAGCGGGCGTGCATCGTCCGCTCCGGGTCCATGACGCTGTGGCAGGAGCCGCAGAAGGCCGGCGAGTCCATCACCTCGAGCCCCTTGTACGAGGCCCCGGCGAGGAGCAGCACGTTGACCGTGGTGAGCGCGAGGAACCCGAGCGCGAGCACGCGGGTGTGGGGCTTGTTGAGGTCGACCACCGGGAGCGGCGGGAGCGACTCGCCTTCGGGAAGGCGCGCGCGGCGCCGCCGGGCGAGCATCAGCCCGAGCGGGATGAGGAGCAGCCCCATGATGAGCAGCGTCGGGAGGATGACGTAGGCCACCACGCCGACGTACGGGCTCCCCTCCCAGCCGAGCATGCTGGCCGCGAAGAGCAGCGTCATGAGGACGCCGGTGATGGTGGCGATGGCGGCGCCACTCAGGCTCACCGGATGCGCGAGAAGATCCCGTCCCGAGTTTTCCATGGCTCTCCCTGTCGCCGCGGGCGGCGACTTCCCGGATTCACTGTACGCCACATGGGTACAGGCCCGAAAGGAGAAACCCTGACGAGTTAACTCGAAGGAGGTACAGCCCGGATTCTACGGCGCTTCCTCCGCCCGTCGGCGCCGATCAGCGCCAGCTTGGCGGCGCGCGTGAGCCGCTTGATGGCGGCCTCGCGGCGGAGCGCGGCGGACCTCCCCTCCGCCGGCTCGCGATAGACCAGCTCCACCGGCAGGCGAGAGCGGGTGTAGCGCGCGCCCTTGCCGCTGGCGTGCCGCTCCACCCGCTTCTCCAGATCCACCGTGGCGCCGGTGTACAGCGTCCCGTCCTGGCAGCGCAGGATGTAGACGTGCCAGGACCCCTTCACGTCTACCCGGCGACGAGGTTCTGCGGCGCGCTCGCCTGGGGCTGCCCGCCCTGGGCCTGGGCCGGCATCACCGGGCGCGGCTCGAGGCGCTCGCCCTTGGCGAGCATCTTGAGCGACAGCGAGAGCAGCCGGGCGATGAGCTCGCCGGCCCCGGAGGCGTCGATCTTCCGGTAGATGCGCTTGCGGCGGGCGCGGATGGTCTCCGGCGACACGCCGGCGGCGGCCGCGGAGTCCTTGCACGCGAAGCCCTGCGCCATCCGCAGCACCTCGGCGCGCTCGGCCGGCGTGAGGTTGGTGCCCTCGAGGAACTTGGCGGCGAACGGAGCGAGAATCTCGACGTCGATGTGAGGCATGTGGACTTCCCCTTCCGGTTTGGGGTGGATCTTCCCCCCGGCGGCTCCCCGAGCGAGCAAGAGAGGGGCGCCCCAGCGCACCCCTGTCCGGTTGCCCGTGCCGCCCGTTTGGGACGTTATGCACGGGTCGGCCGCTTGCCACCCCCTGTGCACGAGGAAATTACGTCCCCGATGGGTAGTCAGCGAGCGCCCGCCCGGGCCATCAGCTCCGCCCCCAACCAGCGCGGGCCGAACTGCGAGGAGAGGCTCGCGAGGTTCCGCCGGCCCTCCAGGTAGCGCGCGTCCTCCGCGTAGTCGGAGGGGTAGATGGGCGGGACGTCCTGCGGCGCGAGCTCCGGGTCGACGTTCACGAACGTGAACAGGCAGGAGTTGGAGAGCGCGCGGGCGGCGCGGTCCCGGCTGATGCGCTCGATGCCGGTCTCGACGCACACCGCGGGCCCGGCCGCGTACGCCACCCGGCTCGTCAGGTGGAGCTTGTCGCCGATCTGGACGGGGTGGAAGAAGTTCACCCGGTTCACGGCGGCGATGACCGGCCGGGCCGCGGCGACGCGCTCGGCGCAGATGTGCGACAGCTCGTAGGCGCGGCGCATGATGTAGCCGCCGAAGATCACCTCCCAGTTGTTCTCCTGCTCCGGGTAGGTGCGCTCCCAGGTCTCGGTGACCAGGTCGCTCGCGCGCAGGCCGTCGAAGCCCGGCCGGTCCTGCGCGTGGTGCAGGTCGCGGAGCAGCACGAACTCCTCGCGGGAGGGCAGCTCGACCGCGGTCTGGTCGGCGCGCCGCCAGGTCTCGCGGCGAGCCATGGCCCGGGCCTCGCGGGTGCGCTCGGCGTCGGTCGCCTGCACGAGCGGGGGCAGCTTCAGGCTGCGGGCCTCGGCGCCCTTGCCGATGCGCGCCACCATCGTGAAGTAACAGGAGGCGAGGTGGGCGCGCGGGGACTCCAGCCGGATCCCCACCTCCATCGAGCTCGAGCCGACCCGGTTGATGCGGGCCAGGCAGCGGATGTCCTCGTTGAGGGCGGCGACGTGCCGCAGCACGATCTCGTCCACCGCCGCCGTGACCACGTAGGCCTCCGGATCGACGGCTCGCGCGTAGTCGAGGGCGGTCTCCGCGGCGACGCGGTCGAGCACCTCGAGCAGCACGCCGAAGCGCAGATTCCCGGGGATCTGCTCCTTGAGCACGGCGAAGTGGCGCCGCAGCTCGGGATCGCGCGAGAGCGGGATGACCTCCTCGCGAGACGTCTCGGTCGAGTGCATGCCGGGATTCTACGCAGCCCCGGTCAGAAAAGGTCTCCGAAGGCGAGGCGGATCGTCCCCCTCCCTCGCCCGGGCTCCCTCGACCCGGATCGCGACCGCCTTCACCCCGCCGGCGCCCGGACGAGCGGGCGAGCGGCCGACGCCGGCGGGCGGAGTCGGGCCGGGTGGCCCCGCCCGCCCCGCGACGGGGCCTACCCAGAAGGCTCGGGTGCGCGCGGCCGGTCCGGCTCCATTGGCCTTCCGCAGGCTCCCAGGAGGTCGCTCATGGACATGGACACCGCGCTTCAGGAGTTGCTCGCGGAGAAGACCGGAGAGGTCCAGACGGTCACGCCCGAGATGACGGTCTCGGCCGCGGTCGAGCTCATCAACGCCCGCAAGATCGGGTCGGTGCTGGTCATGGACGGCGGCCGGCTGGTGGGGATCTTCACCGAGCGCGACGTGCTGCGGCGGGTGGTGGGCGAGCGGCGCGACGCCGACCGGACGCGCGTCGCCGAGGTGATGACGCGGGAGCTGGTGGTGATGAAGCCGACCTCGACGGTGGGCGACGCGATGGCCGTGGTGGCGGAGCGACGCTGCCGCCACCTGCCGATCGTCGAGGGGGGCAAGGTGGTGGGCCTGGTCTCGGCCGGCGATCTCAACCACTGGCTCATCCGGGATCGCCAGGTCCACATCGAGCAGCTCGTGGACTACATCAACGGGAAGTACCCGGCCTGAGCCGGGGCGAGGTGCCCGGGGGTTCCTCCCGCGCCCGGCGGGCAGGGAGCCCCCGGCGCGCCCGGGCCGTCACACCGGCTTCGCCGCGTGCCCGCCGCCCTCGGCGGCGCCGCCGCCGGCGGGCCTCCAGAACCGACGCGGGGCGAGGCACAGGGCCATGAGGAGGAGCTGCGAGCCGTCGAAGGCGGCCAGCGCCCAGAAGGCCTCGTCCATGAAGCCGTAGGAGTGCAGCCCCACGCCGAGCATGTTCACGCCGAACCAGGAGAGGCTGGTGATGACGTTGCCGAAGATGGCCATCGCCATGATGCCCTTCTCGCGCACGTAGCCGCCCCAGCGCGCGTGCAGGATGATCGCGTTCCAGAGCACGATCATGAGCGCGCCGTTCTCCTTGGGATCCCAGCCCCAGAACCGCCCCCAGGACTGGTCGGCCCAGATGCCGCCGAGCACCGTCCCCACGAAGCTGAAGAAGAGCGCGAAGCAGATGACGCCGTAGGTCATCGACACCAGGGTGCGGGTGGTGACCGGGTCGAGCCGGGGCGCGAGGTGGCGCCGCAGCGTGTAGGCGATGGCGATGGCCCCGGCGAGGAAGGTGCCGGAGTAGCCGATGGTGATGGTCACCACGTGGGTGGCGAGCCAGAAGTTGGAGTCGAGCACCGCCCGCATCATCTCCATGGTGTCGCCGTCGCCGGTGAGGTGGTGGGCGACGATGAGCGAGGCGAACCCGGCCGCGGCGGCGACCGCGGTGCCGAAGCCCTTGCGGTAGATCCGCTCCAGCACGATCCCGAGGATGACCGCCCCCCAGCCGACGAAGACCGCCGAGGAGTAGAGGTTCGTGACCGGCGGCCGCCCCTGCAGGATCACCCGGGAGACGAGGCCGCCGGTGTGCACCACGGCGCCGGCGAGGAGCAGCGCGAAGGCGGTGGGCTGCAGCAGCTCCGGCCTCCACGCCCAGGAGGCGAAGAGCACGAGCAGCGCGAGCACGTAGATCACCATGCCGAGGTAGAAGGGCTCGGCGCGGTTGAAGAGCACCTCGCTCGAGGCCCGCGAGACGGCGTCCGGCCGCGCGGCGCGGTCCGCCGCGCCGAGCTCGGCCACCGCGCGATCGAAGGCGACCGGGTCCTGCGCCGCCCAGGCGGAGGAGATCCCGGCGAGCGCCCTCAGGCCGGCGCCGTCGGCGGCGGGCGGGCTCCGCAGCGCCTCGCCGACGCCGCGCCAGCCGTCGGCGCGATCGCCGGGGCCGGGCGGCAGGGGACGGAAGAACGCCAGCTCCGCGAGCGCCTCCTGGCGGGAGGCGGCCCCGAGCGTGTCGCGGGCGGACAGCTCGGCGGCGAGCCCGCGCGACCGCGCCAGCTGCGCCGTGTTCTCGAGCCGGTAGTAGAGGTAGGCGCGGTCGAACAGGTTCACCACCGCGGACTGGAACCGGGTGCGCTGCTTCGGGTCCACCGGCTGGGCGGCGGTGGCCTGCCGCTGGATCTCCTCGAGGTGCGGGATGAGGGTGAGGAACGAGAAGTAGCGGTCCTGGGTCTGGCGCAGCCCCATGAGCCCGAGCACGTCGGGGTCGTTGATGACGAAGACCGGCTGCCGGTCGGCCACCTGCGGGCGGAAGAGGACGTCGAGGAGCCACTCGTCCGCGGAGACCGGGCGCCCCTCGAAGCGGAAGCCCTGCTGGCCGCGGATCATGAGCAGCGAGTTGCGCGCCACCGAGTCGGCGGGCTTCACCCGGCCCCCCTCCAGGACCGGCAGCTGTCCGAAGGCGTCCACGTCGAAGCCCCGCGCCGGCCGCGGCGGGAGCACCGCGAAGAGGGCGGCGGCGAGCGCCAGCGCGAAGGCGGCCAGGGGAAGCGTCTTGGCGAGCTTCATGCGGTCTCCACGAGCTGCCCGGCCTGGCGCCGCCGCAGGGAGCGGCGCAGCACGAGCGCGAAGTGCACGATGAGCCCCAGGCCGACCAGCACGCACGACACGTACGGCAGCAGCCAGCCCGGGTTCTCCACCACCTGCAGCACCGAGAGCGTGTCGCCCTTGCCGAAGCTGGCCTGGTAGAAGGCCTTGCCGTCGTAGCGGAGCGGCTGGTTCATGTAGATGAGGACGTCCCGCTCCTCGCCGCGCGAGGGGTTCGAGAGGTGCACCAGGCTCGAGAAGTTCTTGGGGATGTCGGTGCCCGGGTAGACGTCGTGGCTGAACTTCTCGAGCGTGATGGCGTACGGCAGGTACCGCCGGGTCGGGCGCATCGAGAGGGTGTAGGTGTGCCCCTCGTGGAGGAAGCTCTGCGGCGCGCCGAGCGCGTTCGAGACCAGCCAGGTCCCGTAGCTCCGGCCGCCCGCCACCGGCTCCACGAAGGCGGCGCGCCGGTTCACCGCCTCGTCGGAGGCCTCGGGCGGCATCGGCCGCACGCTCACCATCGCGCCCACGCCCATGTTCGCGAGCGGCGGGGGATCGCCCGGCCCGCGGTTGGCGAGCTCGGCGTTGGGGTAGAACGCCTTCACCCGCAGCTCGACCGGCGTGCCCGGGATGGGGATCCCCTGCTTGCGCGCGAGGAGCGACTCGGGGACGGCGTAGACCTCGTCGTGCGCCGGGTCGGTGACGTCCACCAGCGCCAGCTCGACGTCGCGCGGGCTCTCCACGTAGTTGAGGGTCTGCCCCTGCTCGATGGAGAGCTGCATGTCCTTCTGGAAGAGGGAGGTCACGAACTCGCCGGCGAAGAGCAGGATGAGCCCCGCGTGGACGATCCAGAGCCCGGCCTTCCGCCAGGAGAGCTCGAGGCGCCGGGCCTGCGCCGCGATCAGGTTCACCGTGAGCACCAGCCCGACGAGCCCCCCGCCGGGCGCGACCGGCACGCGCCAGGCGGTGCCGGGCACGTCCCACCAGACGAGGAAGCTGCGGATGTAGGCGTTCACCGCGCCCAGGGTGCCCATGGTGGTCTGCGCCAGCGTGCAGGCGATCACCAGCACCATGAGCAGCGACAGGCAGACGATGGTCAGCTTGAGGGACGTGAGGGCGTCCCAGACGCGGCTAGCGGGTCGCGGTCTCAAGGCGGAGGCTCTCCACGAGGCGAAGGAAGTCGGGCCGGGCGGCGGACGCCGGCTCGGCGTCTCCCACCATCTTCACGAACCAGGTGTTCCCGGCCACCTCGACGAGGCCGGCCACGATCCGGCTCCGCCGCTGGCCCTCGCTGGTGAACTCGTAGAGCGACACCGGCCCGGCGCCGCTCCGCACCACCTGGCGCGCGCCGGCGAGCGCCGCCTCGTCCACGGGCGGGAGGCCGATCTGCCCGCGCCAGCGGTTCACGTTGGCGAGCTCGCCGCCGGCCGGGCCCGGGAGCACCACCACCGAGACGTCGAGCTTGCCCGGCACCGGCGCCTTCAGGGTGGCGTAGCGCATGCCGCCGGAGAGGCTCTGGGTCCAGCCTCTCGGCAGCGTCCACTGCACCTTGGCGCCGCCGTCCGGGCTCGGGGGCGGCGGGACGTCTCCGCCCATCCCGGGCGGCATCGAGCCGGCGGGCGGCGCTCCGGCGCTGGCGGGCGACGGGAGGGCGGCGGCCGCCTCCTTGGGGATCTCGACGTGCGTCACCTGGTCGCGCTGGCAGGCCGCGAGCGCCGCGGCCAGCGCCGCGGCGAGCAGCCGGCGCGACGCCGCGCGCGAGCGGATGGGGCGATCCTGGAGCGGCGAGCCGGGCATCTCGGTCCTTTGAGTAAATGAAGGGACGGTTGACCTACGT
>JAJXVM010000109.1 GCA_021782135.1 Myxococcales bacterium
TCAGGACGGCGTGGTCCTCCGGGCGCGGCTTCGTCTCCCGGGCGCGGCGCAGGAACTCCTCGAGCCAGCCGGCCGGGTCGGCGCCCTCCAGCGCCGCGGCGGCGCGCGGCAGGTCGGGCAGGTAGCAGTACTCGAAGCAGGCGTCGGCGGAGTGCGCCGCGAGGTGGCCGAACACCTCGGGGTGGTGGCGCGCCAGCGAGAGGGCGCCGTAGCCGCCGGAGCTCCTGCCCACCAGGGCCCGGGCCTCCGGGCGCGGGAGGGTGCGGGCGCGGGCGTCCACGGCGGAGACCACGTCGCGGGCGAGGTAGTCGCGGTAGCGGCCGCTGGCGTCGCTGTTCACCCACTGGCAACCGCCCAGCCGCGTGAAGCCGTCCGGGAAGACGCCCACCACCGGCGGAAGGGCGCCCGACGTCACCAGGTCGTCGAGCCGCTCGGGAACGGTAGGCTGAAAGGGGGAGGCGGCGGTCCATCCCTCCGCCGTGCCGAAGAAGCCGTGGAGGAAATACACGCTCGGGAAACGGCCGGAAGCGTCGTCGTGACCCGGGGGAAGGTAGAGCCAGAGCGGCCGCTCGGCGGGATCGCCGAGCGGATTCCCCTCCAGCGAAGGCGCGCGCACCGTCAGCCGCTCGAGTCGTCCTTGCATGACCCAGCGCTACACCAGGCCGGCCGAACCGGGAAGACCCCGCGCGAACGGGGCGCGTGCCCGGCGCGGGCTCTGCTATGCTCGGCGCGTCGGATGCCCGCGCTCAGCATCAAGCTGAAGCTCATGACCGCCCTGCTGGCGGGCGTGACCGCGATCGCGCTGGTCTCGATGGGGCTCACCCGCTTCGTCTACGACCGCGCCATGCACGTGGCGGCGGCGCAGGCGGTGCGCCACGCCCAGGCGGCCTTCGACGAGCTGGAGCAGAACGACGTCGACAAGCTCGCCGCGCTCATCGACGGGCTGGCGAGCAACGAGGCGTACCAGAGCGCCTTCCTCGCGCGCGACCGCGAGAAGCTGTACGCCCTGGCCCGGCCGCTCTTCGAGGAGCTGCGCCGGGAGCACTCGGTCACGCACTGGTATTTCATCACGCCCGAGCGCATTTGCTTCCTGCGCGTCCACGCGCCGGGCCTGAACGGCGATCGCATCGACCGGCTCACGCTGCAGCGCGCCGCCTTCGTCCAGAGCTACGCGGCCGGCAAGGAGCTCGGGGCGACCGCCTTCGCCCTCCGGGTGGTGAAGCCGCTCGTCCGCGACGGGAAGCTGCTCGGGTACCTCGAGCTCGCCGAGGAGATGGACCACTTCCTCGGCCGGATGAAGAAGCAGACCGGCGACGAGTTCGGGCTCCTCGTCGAGAAGCGGTTCCTCGACCCGGGCGAGTGGGCGCGCATGAAGGCCAACTCCCGCCAGCGGGACAACTGGGGGGACCACGCCGACGTCGTCGTGGTGGACTCGACCACCCGCGGGGAGCGGCTCTTCGACTTCGCGCGCCGGCTGAAGGATCTCCCCGACGAGGGCACGGTGATCGACTCCCTCGACCGGTCCCTGCCCGAGCGGATCCGGGGGGTGTTCCCGGTCCGCGACGCCTACGAGCGGAAGGTGGGGGCGGTGTTCGTGCTGCACGACACCTCGCGCCTGCGCAGCGGGGTGGACGAGGTGCGCCTGCGGGTGGTGGCGGTGGTGGTGCTGATGGCGCTCGGGCTGGCCGCGCTGGTGATCTTCCTGCTCGACGCCCTGGTCTTCGACCGGCTCAAGCGCGTGTCGGCGGTGGTCGAGCACCTGCCGCAGCGGCTGCGCAGCGGCGACTACTCGCTCGAGGGCCGGATCACCCCCGGGCCGCCCGACGAGATCGGCCAGTTCGAGCGCTTCTTCGCCCGGTTCCTGGGGTCGCTGGGCGCCACGCTGCGGGATCTCACCGGCGAGCGCGAGGAGCGGCGGCGCCGGGACGGTCGCTCCTGACCGGGCGTCCCGGCGCGGACCGCGGACCACCCGCGACCGCGGGGCTACCCCCCCAGCAGCCCGGCCGCGAGCCGCGCGATCCCGCCGGCCGCGATCAGGAACACGGGATCCATGCGAAAGCGCTGCAGGGTGAGCCCGACGGCGATGGCGATGGCGATGGCGACCGGTCCGTCGAGGGTGCGCCCCATGGTCACGGCCGCGGCCGCCATCAGCCCGACGACCGCCGGGGTGAGGCCGCGCAGGGCGGCGCGCACCGTCCGGCTCTGGCGTACGCGATCGAGCCAGGCGCCGAGGGCGATCACCAGCAGGAATGGCGGCAAGAAGATCCCGACGGTGGCGGCGAGGGCCGGCAGCGGGCCGCCCAGCAGGTAGCCGGCGAAGGTGCCCATCAGCAGGACCGGACCTGGGGTGAGCTTGCCGATCGCGACCGAGTCGGCGAACTGGCGCGCCGTGAGCCAATGTTGCCCGACCAGCACTCCCTGGAGGTGCGGCACGATGGCGAAGCCGCCTCCGTACGCGCCCAGCCCGGTGCGGAAGAAGGTCACGAAGATGCGGAAGAGCTGCGCGTCGAGTCCGGTGAGGTGCAGCCCGGCGCCGCCCGCGAACGCCACGGCCGCGAGCGGGATCTGGCCCGAGCCGGGGGGCTCCCGGTCGGCGCTCCGAGGCGCGGGATCTTCCTCCGGCAGGAGGTCGCCCCCGTGCGGCAGGGCCACGGGCGCCGTCCGCTGGCGCAAGCGATACCGGTGCAGCCTGGCCTGCTTCTGCGAGAGATCCGCGATGAGCCCCACCGCCACTCCGAGCAGGGCCACCTCGCCGGCGCTGGCGCCTCCGGGCAGGGAGAGCAGCAAGCTGCCGCCGGCGAGCCCCATCTGCCAGAGCCGCCCGATGCCGGTGCGGACCATCTGGATCGTGATCGAGCCGATGATGCCCACGACGGCGGCGTTGAAGCCGTCGAGCAGGAGCCCGGCGCTGGGAGCCACCCCGAGGGAGGAGTAGATGACGGCCAGGACGAAGGTGGCGAGGAAGCCCGGCAGGACGAAGCCGGCATACCCCGCGAGCGCGCCGCGATTCCCCTTGAAGCGCAGCCCCAGGTAGGCGAGCGCGTTGGCGGCCGCGCCGCCGGGCAGCATCTGCGCGACGGTCGCGACCCGGACGAACTCGCGCTCCGAGAGCCAGCCGCGTCGCTCCACGCACAGCGAACGGATGGCCGAAAGCACCGTGAGGCCGCCCCCGAACCCGACCGTGCCGAGGCGGAGGGAGACTCGGAAGATTTCCCCCGTACTCGGGAGGACAGGCTGGGGTGACTCGTTCACGGGGCGGGGACTCTAACGCGCATCGCAGGGGTCGCGTGTGAAATAGCCCGAGGCGGGGGCGCGGGTCACCGATGGAGGGTGGGGGACGACGGAGGTCATCGCGCCCGTGAACCCTGCCGCGGATCACGCCCGCCACCCCTTTTCGGCGCGCCAGGCGGCAAGTGGCCGGAATCCCTGGACTCGAGAGCGATGATCTCCCTCGCCGGGGTCCCGCGCGCCCGGGAAGCCCAACGAGGGAAGCTTCCCAAGCTGCCGAGCGAGCAGCATCTCAGCCACGCGATGCGCGCCTTCACCACACCGACGTACCGGCCCTTCATGCGGGATCTGGCGCGAGGCCGGGGCCGGGCAGCGGTGCTGCCGTCGCGACCCACGGTCCACGCCCAGCTGGCGACCTTGGCCGAGTGGCTCCTTGGTGGCCTGACCATCGCGATGCTGGCGCGAGGACTGATCGGGTAGGGCGCGGGGTGCGAGTCCGGCGTCGGGCAGGGGTCCCGGCGCCGGACTTGCTGTTCGTTGGCCCCGACCCGGAGAGCTGGGGCGCGGACCCTGGGCCGCGCCGCCGGCCGCTCCGCCCGCGACGGCCGCGGCGCTCGTCCCTCAACGGGGCAGGTCTCGAAATCGCCTCACGCCGAGCCGGCGCCGCAGGACCAGGAACAACTCGGCCGCGGAGATCGCGTCGTAGAGCGCGCGGTGGGGTGGGTAAGCGGGGAGCCCCAGCCGCCGCCGCACCTCTTGCAGCTCCAGCACGGGGTCGCCATCCTGGTGGTCCGGGTGAAGGAAACGCGAGCGCCGGTCGAGCGCGAGGAGCATCTCGGCCGTGTCCACCACGCGTGGACGAGGCCAGACCAGATCCATCGCCGAATAGGCGCGGCGCAGGAACGAGACCTCGATTCCGGCGTGATGAGCGAGAAGGGCGCCCTCCCGCAGCCGCGCGTGGATCTCCCGCAGCACCAGCGAGAGGGGCGGGGCCTCGCGAACATCGCCGGGCACGAGCTGATGCGCACGCACGGAGTCGGGCTGGATGGCGGCGCCGGCGTAGGGACGTACCAGCGACTCGAAGGCTTCGCCCAGCTGGATCACCCCTCCGCGCACGGGCACCATGCCGACCGCGAGGATCGGGGCCCGCTTCGCGTCGAGGCCGCCGGTCTCCAGATCGACGGCCCAGTAGGTGACCTGGTCCCAGGGGGGGGAGCGGAAGAGCATCGGGCACGAGGATAGCGGAAGCGGACCCGGCCGAGAGTGGCGAACCGCGGCCCGGAGGCCGTGAGGCGGGGCGCGGTCCCGGGGTCACCACACGGCGCGGTCACGGCCGGTCAAAACAGGTCCGTCCGGTAGTGGAAGGCCGCCGTCTCCTGCCAGTCCCGGATGGCCCGGAAGGCCTCCCGCAGCCGGCTGCGCTCGGCGGCCGAGAGCGCGGAGAAGGTGAGCGCGTTTCCGGCCCGCTCGCCCTGCGCGATGCGCTTCAGCTGCTCGCGGAGGCGCAGCCAGAGCAGGAACCGGTACGCCTCGGCGAGGTTGGCCCGCACCTCGTTGCCGATGAGCCCGGCCTCCACCGCGGCGTCGAGCCGGGCCACGGTGCCGCGCGCCGGAGAGCCGGCCTCGAGCCCGTAGCAGCGCGCCAGGAAGACGATCGGGGAGATCCCGGAGAGCTTCACGTCGAGCTCGCTCGACCCCTTGGAGATGCGCAGCAGCAGCCCGGCCGGCGGCTTGAACTCGAGGGCGCTCTTGGCCATGGCGGCGAGGAAGGTCCGCTGCTTCCCGGCCGCGCGCAGCAGCTCCTCCAGCGGAGCGAGCGAGAGCCCGCCGTACACCGGCCGGAAGTCGAAGAAGATCGAGGCGGCGAGCAGCGAGTCCGGGACGGGGTTGTCGATCCAGCCCGCGAACCGGGCGCGCCACTCGGAGAGCGGGCCGTGCCAGTTCTCCGCCATGTAGCCGCCGGGGCAGCGCGGGAAGCCGGCCCGGGTCAGGTCCCGGTTGGCGAGCTCCGCCATCGCGGCGAAGTAGCGCCGCGCCTCCTCGCCGTCGTCCGCGTGGACGATGGCGTTGTCCTGGTCGGTGAGGAGCGTCTGCTCCATGCGGCCCTCGGAGCCGAACACGATCCAGGCGTACGGGCACGGCGCCGGCCCGAGGTCCGCCTCGGCCCAGCGCAGGATCCGCGTCAGCAGCGCGTCGTTGAGCCGCGCCACCAGGCCGGCGATGCGCGACGGCTCGAGCCCGCCCGCGAGCAGCGCCCTCGCCATGTCCGCGACCAGGGCGGCGTAGCCCGGCAGGCTGTCGCGGCTCGCGAGCTGCTCGACCCGCCGGATCACCACCACCGGCCCGCGCGCGGACGCCCGCAGCAGGTCGCCGCTCGTGACCACGCCCAGCAGGCCGGTGGGGCTCACCACCCCGAGGTGATGGATGCCGCGCTCGAGCATGAGCTGCCAGGCCTCGTAGACCGGCGCGCCGGCCGAGATGGACGCCACCGGAAAGGAGGCGACCGCCGACACCCGCGTGTTCGCGGGGAGCTCCTCCGAGAGGACCCGGTTGCGCAGGTCCCGATCGGTGAGGATGCCGGGCGGCTCCGACTTCACCAGCACCGAGCTCACGCCGTGGTGGCGCATCAGCCGCGCCGCCGCCCCGACGGTGGCGTCGGCCTCGATCCAGACCGCCGCGGTCCGGAGCAGCCCCTCGACCTCGCCGGTCAGGTCCGCGCCCGCGCAGGCGTCGCTCTCCGCCGGCCGTCCCAGGCTGTTGCGGAGCCGGTCGGCGAGCCCGGTCGCGAAGTGGCCCGCGAAGGGCGCGTGCAGCAGCAGCTGCTCGAAGGTGGCGCGCGGCAGCCGGTAGGTGAGCAGGTCCTCCTCGGCGACCACGTCGAACGGGGTGCTGCGCGAGATGAGCGAGGTGACGCCGAGCAGCTCCCCCTCCTCCAGCACCTGCACCGTCTGCCCGTCGCGCTCGAGCCGCACCGCGCCCTTGCGGATGACGTGCAGGTGCTCGAGGGGCGGACCGTCCCGCTCGACGACGCGCGTGCCGGCCGGGAAGTAGGCCACCTCGAGCGCGCGCGCCGCCCGGGCGAAGGCGTCCTCGGGCAGGGCGTCGAAGGGGGGTGTCGCGCGCACGAAGGCGATCGGGTCCATGGCCGGCACGCGGCCGAGCATACCCCGCCCAAAGCCTCGCCGCGCGGGCGCTCCCGTGCTAAACGACCCCGTTCCAGGAACGAGGAGGTGAAGAGATGGCCCGTACCGAGCGCCCCGCTTCGACCGCCAAGAGCCGGACGAAGAAGGCCGCGCGCGCGCCGCGCAAGCAGCCGCCCGGCGGCGCCAGCGTCACCACCCTGCCGGTGGTGCAGGGGGTCGGCCCGGAGCTCCGCGCCCAGGTGGAGGGGCGGGACCGGCTCGCCGGCCAGCGGCTCGCCGGGCTGGACCTCACGGGAGTGAACCTGGCCGGGGCGTCCCTGCTCGCGTGCGACCTCCGGGGCGCGCGCCTGCGCGGCGCCAACCTGGACGGCGCCCGCCTGGCGCTCTGCGACCTGCGCGGCGCGGACCTCTCGCAGGCGTCTCTGCGCGAGACCACCTGGCTCGGCTGCCTCGTGAACCTGGCCGAGCTGCGCGACGCGGACCTCGGCGAGTCCACGCTCGCGGCGGTGTCGCTCGCCGGGGCCGATCTCGAGCGCTGCTCGCTGGAGGAGGCGACCTTCCTCTTCTCGAACCTGGGCGGCGCGCGGCTGGTCCGCGCCCGCGCCGGGGAGGCGAGCTTCCTGTTCTCGGCGCTCGCCGGCGCCGACTTCACCCGCTCCAGGCTGAAGGACGCGCGGTTCGTCTTCTCCTGGCTCAAGGACGCCACCTTCGACCGGGCCGGCGGACTGGTGCCCGCCACCTTCCGCTTCACGCCCTTCGCACCACCCGACCTCGCGTGATCCCCTACTTCCAGCCCCCCTCCCTCAGCCTCGGCCCGTTCCACCTGCAGGTCTTCGGACTGTTCGCCGCCGCCGGCGTCTACCTCGGCGCGGTGGCCGCCTCGCGCGCCGCGCGGCGGGACGGCCTCCCCGTGCAACCGCTCGCCGACTTCGCGGTGTGGGGGGTGGCTTCCGGGGTCCTCTTCGGTCACCTGGCGCACCTCTTCCTCTACCACCCCGAGGAGCTCTCCGACTGGCGCAAGGTGGTCGAGTTCTGGCAGGGGCTCTCCTCGTACGGCGGGTTGCTCGGGGGCATCCTGGCGGCCGCCGTGTTCTTCCACCGGCGCCACCTGAAGTTCCACGACTACGGCGACGCGCTCGCCGTGGGCGTGGCGCCGGGCTGGGGCGTGGCGCGCCTCGGCTGCTTCGCGATCCACGATCACCCGGGCGTCCACACCACCTTCCCGCTGGCGGTCGACTTCCCGGATGGGCCGCGGCACGACCTCGGCCTGTACGACGCGCTCGTGCTCTTCTCGCTGGCGGGGCTCCTGCTGTTCCTGCGCCGCCGCGGGCTCCTGCGCGGGCGGCTGCTCGCGGTCCTGGCGCTCCTCTACGCCATCGCCCGCTTCTTCCTCGACTTCCTGCGCGCCACCGACGTCTCGTACCCGGACGCCCGCTACTTCGGCCTCACGCCCGCCCAGTACGGGTCCGTGCTCCTGGTCGGCTACGCCCTCTGGCGCTTCTCGAAGGGCCCTTCCGCCCCTCCAGGGCCAGCGGGAACAGTTCGCCCGGCTGGTAGGTAGGAAGGGCGATGTCCCACGGTCCGGCAAGCATCCTCCTGGTGGAAGACGACGCCGCCATCCGCGAGAGCGTGGCGGACTGCCTCGCGTTCGAGGGGTACCGGGTGCTGGCGGTCGGGAACGGGCGCGAGGCGCTCGAGGCGCTCCGCCGCGGGCCCGCGCCCGCCGTGGTGGTGCTCGACCTGCTCATGCCGGTCCTCGGCGGGGCGCAGTTCCTCGAGGCCCAGCGGGCGGACCCGGCCATCGCCGGGGTGCCGGTGATCCTGATGACCGCCGCCATCCCCTCGAGCACCGCCGCGCTGCCCAGGGCCGACGCCTACCTGCCCAAGCCCTTCGACCTCGTCGACCTGCTCGCGCTCGTCTCGCGGTTCGCCGGCCCGGGCACCGAGGAGGGCGCCGGGCCGTGAGGGTGCTCGTCACCGGAGCGACCGGCTTCGTCGGCTCCTGGGTGGCGCGGGCGCTGCTGTCCCGGGGGCTGGAGGTGCGGGCCCTGACGCGCGCGAGCAGCCGGCTCGACAACCTGCGCGGGCTCGACCTCGAGCGCGCCGAGGGAGACGTGCTCGACGCCTCCGCCGTGGCCCGCGCGCTGCGCGGGTGCGAGGGGGTGGTCCACACGGCGGGGGTGGTGGGCTGGGACCCGGCCGACGCGGCCCGCATGCACGAGGTGAACGGGCGCGGGGTGGAGGTGGTGCTCGGGGCGGCGCTCGAGGCCGGGGTGTCGCGCGCGGTGCTCACCTCGTCGGTGGCGGTGATCGGCGGGGCGACCGCGCCGCGGGTGGCGGACGAGCGGACGCCGTCCAACGCCGCCCAGCTCGGCATCGACTACTTCGCCTCCAAGCTGCGCGGGGAGGAGGCGGCGCGCGTGCTCGCCTCGCGCGGGCTGCCGGTGAGCATCGTGCGCCCGGCGGTGGTGCTCGGGCCGGGAGACGTCCACCGCTCGAGCGCGGCGCTGGTGCTGGCCCTCGCCCGCCGCAGCTACCCGGTCTTCCTGGAGGGCGGCGCCTCCTTCTGCGACGTGCGCGACGTGGCGCGCGGCCACGTCGAGGCGCTGCTCCGCGGGCGCCCGGGGGAGGTCTACGTCCTCGGCGGCCACAACCTCGCCACCAGCGAGCTCATCCGGCGCGTCTCGCAGCTCGCCGGCGTCGAGCCGCCGCCGCGCGTCCCCTGGCCGGCCGCGCTGGCCGCCGCCCAGGCCGCCGAGTGGCTCGCGTCGCTGCGCGGCCGGAGGCCCCGGCTCACCACGCAGCTGGTGCGGGCGAGCCGGCTCTACAGCTGGGTCTCGAGCGCCCGGGCGCAGGCGGAGCTCGGCTACGAGATCCGGCCGTTCGAGGAGTCGCTGCGGGACACGCTGCGCTGGTTCATCGCGCAGGGCCAGCTGCGGCCGGAGACCGCGGAGCTGCGGGCGCTGGCGGCCGAGGAGCCGCGGTCCGCCGCGGGCGGCGGCCCGGCGGCTCCGGGCGCCGGCGTGGACGCCCGGCCTAGCTCGTCGCCCTGAGCACGTACAGCGTGGTCACCTCCGCCGCGCGCGCGGCGTGGAGCGGATCGGCGGCGTCGCGGGCCCGGGGGTGGGAGGGGCGGGCCTCGCGCCGGTCGGCGACCTGCAGGCCAGCGGCCGCGATCGAGGCGAGGAGCGCCCCCTCGGGCCGGAGCCCGAGCCGCTCCGCCAGGTCGGAGATCACCAGCAGCGCCTCGCCGCCCGGAGCGAGGTGCGCCGGCAGCCCCTCCAGGAACGCGGCCAGGAAGCGGCCCTTCGGGTCGTACACCGCGTGGTCGAGCGCCCCGAGCGGCTCGGCCGGGATCCAGGGCGGGTTGCAGAGCACGAGGTCGGCGCGCCCCGCCGGAAAGAGGTCGCGCTGCTCCAGCTCCACCTGCCCGGCGAGGCCGAGCCGCTCCGCGTTCTCGCGGGCGCAGGCGACCGCGCGCGGGTCGGCGTCGGTGGCGCGGACGCGCGCGCCGGCCTTCGCCGCCAGGAGGGCGAGCACCCCCGTCCCGGTGCCCACGTCGAAGGCGAGCTGGCCGGCGAGGCGGCGGCGCGCGAGCGCCTCGGCGACGAGCGTCACGTACTCCCCGCGCACCGGCGCGAAGACCCCGTAGTGCGGGTGGACCGCGGCGCCGAGCGCGGGCACCGGGACGCCCTTGCGGCGCCACTCATGGGCCCCGATCAGCCCGAGGAGCTCGCGCAGCGGCACGGCCGAGGGCTCCCCGTCGGGGGCTCCCCAGACCTCGCGCAGGGCCTCCCGCGCCGCCTCCGGGGCGCGCCGGAGCGCCACCGCGAAGGTGTCGTCCACGGGGACGAGCAGCCGGGAGAGCAGGTCGCGCTCCCGCCGGCGGAAGCGCCGCTCGGCCAGGAAGCTCTCGGCCAGGGTCTCCCGGGGGCGCGGCGGCCGGAGCCGCCGGCCCAGGGCGGCGAGGAGCTGGCGCGCGTTGTGGTAGTCCCCCGCGTAGAGCAGGTGCTCCCCGCGCTGGACCCTCCGGAAGGCCGCGTCGGCGCGGCTGGAATCGTCGGCCCGGCCGAGGCGGGCCGAGGGCGGCGGTCCCTCCGAGCGCCAGCGCAGCCGCCGGGCGGCGCCGCCTTCACCAGACGTCACGTAGCTCAAGTCTTCCTCCGGCCGCGAAGGAGAGGGGGCGGCGGGCGGCGCCCCGATTACATACATGCGCCATGCGACGAGCACCCGCTCCGGCGGACGCACCGAGCGCCGTCAACCTCGCCTTCGTCGAGAAGCTCTACTACGACTACCTGCGCGACCCGTCCACCGTCCCCGCGGAGTGGCGGTCGTACTTCGACGAGCTGCCGCGCCCGGAGGGCGAGGTCGCCCCGCCGCCCGAGGGGCGGTTCGGGGACGACCGCTTCGCCGCCGCCGTGCCGGGCGAGCTCG
>JAJXVM010000110.1 GCA_021782135.1 Myxococcales bacterium
CGGCGCGGGCGCGGTCGAGGCCGCGCTCCGGGCCCTGGTAGAGCCGCAGCGAGACGGCGTCGGCGAGCCGGCTCCCCAGGCAGGCGAGCGCCACCGCGTCCTCGCCCTCGGCCTCGGCGCCCCCGGGGGTGGCCCGCGCCGAGAGCCCCAGCTCCGAGAGCTCCTCGGCGAGCAGCGGCTCCAGGCCGGGGGCGCAGGCGGCGAAGACGCGTTCGATGGGCGGCACGGGACCTTCTTACCACCCGGCCCGTCCTCCGGGCCGCCCCTCCCCATCCCTCCCCGCCGGGCGGGGAGGGAGACTTCTCTCTCCCTCTCCCGCGCAGCGGGGGAGGGTCGGGGAGGGGGACTTCTCTCTCCCTCTCCCGCGAAGCGGGGGAGGGTCGGGGAGGGGGCGACGGACTGCCCAACTCGCCAACCGGCTAGGTTTCGGTTACAAGAACGCGCTCCCATGATCTCGGTTCAGAACGTCAGCAAGGCCTTCGGGCCGAAGAAGCTGTTCGAGGACGTCGACGTGGCCTTCGCGCCCGGCAACCGCTACGGCCTCACCGGCCCGAACGGCGCCGGCAAGTCGACCTTCATGAAGATCCTCTCGGGCGACGAGGAGACCGACACCGGCGCGATCCACCGGCCGAAGAAGCTCGGCACCCTCCGCCAGGATCACTTCCGCTACGAGGACGACCGCGTCATCGACGTCGTGCTCATGGGCAACGCCGCCCTCTGGGAGGCGATGCGCGAGAAGGAGACCCTCCTCGCCAAGCCGGAGATCTCCGAGGAGGACGGCCACCGGCTGGGCGAGCTCGAGAACGTGGTCGCCGAGGAGGACGGCTACACCGCCGAGGCGACCGCGGGCGAGCTGCTTGAGGGGCTCGGGATCGAGACCGGCTTCCACGACCAGCCCATGCGCGCCCTCGCCGGCGGCTACAAGCTGCGCGTGCTGCTGGCGCAGGCCCTCTTCGGCCACCCGCAGGGGCTGCTGCTCGACGAGCCGACCAACAACCTCGACCTCGACTCGATCCGCTGGCTGGAGAGGTTCCTGCGGGCGTACGAGGGCGTGCTCATCACCATCTCGCACGACCGGCACTTCCTGAACGCCATCTGCACGCACATCGCCGACATCGACTACGAGACCATCATCACCTACACCGGCGGCTACGACGACATGATCCGCCAGAAGGCCCAGGTGCGGAGCCGGGTCGAGTCGGAGAACGCCGAGAAGAAGAAGAAGATCGTCGCGCTGCAGGACTTCGTGGCCCGCTTCCACGCCGGCACCCGCGCCTCCCAGGTGCAGAGCCGCATCCGGGCCATGGAGAAGCTCAAGACCGAGGACCTGAAGCGCTCCAACATCGCCCGGCCGTTCATCAAGTTCGAGCAGAAGGGGCCGTCGGGGAAGCAGACCCTCACCATCGAGGGGATCTCGAAGAGCTACGGCAAGCGCGACGTCATCCGGCCCTTCCACGCGCTCGTCACCCGCGGCGAGAAGATCTGCGTCATCGGCAAGAACGGCGTCGGCAAGTCCACCCTGGTGCGCATGCTCGCCGGCGAGCTCGAGCCGGACGAGGGCTCCCTGAAGTGGGGCCACCAGGCCTCGGTGGGCTACCTGCCGCAGGACCACGCCGGCGCGATCCGCAAGGGCACCACCGCCTTCGGCTGGCTGCGCGAGCTCGAGGACAAGCTCTCGAACGAGGAGATCTCCGGCCTGCTCGGCCGCATGCTCTTCTCCGGCGAGGAGCGCATGAAGCCCACCGACACCCTCTCCGGCGGCGAGACGGTGCGGCTGCTCCTCTCCAAGCTGATGATGACCAGGGACAACGTCCTCATCCTCGACGAGCCGACCAACCACCTCGACCTCGAGTCGATCGGCTCGCTCTCCGAGGGGCTCTCGCGCTACGAGGGGACCGCCATCGTGGTCACCCACGACCAGCAGCTCATCGGCGAGGTGGCGACCCGCATCTGGGCGCTGCGGCCGGACGAGGAGATCACCGACTTCAACGGCACCTTCGACGAGTTCGTCGAGAAGGAGCCCGAGCTGGCCGCTCACCATCGTTAGGACGGGACGTGCTCTCCCGCCCCGCCCCACCGCGGTGGGACCCCTCCCGAATCCGGAGTAAGTTCACGCCATGGAGAAGGCGCGCCGACAGGTGAAGGGAGCGGCGGTCTCCCGCGAGCTGCTCCCGGGGACCTCGCCGGCGCTGCTGCAGGAGCTGCACCTCCTCACCCGCGACGGCCGGCTCAACGCCGACAGCCTGCGCAAGCTCAAGCAGGTGAACCACCTCGTCCGGCTGCTCCAGCCGGCGCTGGAGGACGTGCTCGGCCGCTTCGGCGAGCCGGTGATCGCCGACTGCGGCGCCGGCAAGGGCTACCTGGGGTTCATCCTCGCCGAGCTGTTCGTCGAGCCGGCCGGGAAGGGGACCGTCCTCTCCATCGAGACCCGGCCCGAGCTGACCCGGGCGGCCGAGGAGCGGGCGGCCCGGCTCGGGTACCGGCGCATGGGGTTCGTGACCGGGGCGGTGGAGACGTCGGAGGTGCCGGCGCGGCTGCACCTCGTCACCGCCCTGCACGCCTGCGACACCGCCACCGACGACGCGCTGGCGCTCGCCGTCCGGCACGGGGCGGATCACGTCGCGGTGGTCCCCTGCTGCCAGGCCGAGGTGGCCCGCCAGCTGGAGGACGCCCGCGCGCAGGCCCCGCTCGACGCGCTCTTCGCCCACCCCTGGCACCGGCGCGAGTTCGGCTCTCACCTCACCAACGTCGTCCGCGCGCTGGTCCTTGAGGCTCACGGGTACCGGGTCACCGTCACCGAGCTGGCCGGCTGGGAGCACTCGCTCAAGAACGAGCTCATCCTCGGCAAGAAGGTCCGGTCCGAGGGGCGCGAGGCGCGCGCCCGGCTCGAGGCCCTGCTCGCCGCGACGGGCGTGCGGCCGAAGCTGGTCCGCGCCCTCGCGGCCGCCCCCGGGAGCCCGCCTTCCCCCGGGGCGCCGGGATGAGCCGGGCAGCCCGCTCCCCCGCGGCGTCAGGCCCCCGAGGAAAGGTGTCTTTCCGGGCCGGTCGAAACTACAGTCGCACCGTGCTTCGAACCCTGCTGCTCGCCGCCGCGTTCGCCGGGGCCCAGCCCACCGCCGCCAGGGCGGGCGCCGCCGCCCCGCCCGCGGGGGAGGGAGGCGCTCCTCCGCCGCCGGCGGGTTCGAAGGACGCCGCGCCCCCCATGCCGTCACTCTCCGGCCCGGCGGGACCGGGCGCCGCCACCGCCACCTCCCGCGCCATGCGCACCGTGTCCTTCGACGAGGCGGTGGCGCTCGCCTCGGTGCGGAACGTGAGCGCGGAGGTGGCGCGCGAGGAGATCTACCGGGTCGAGGGCCTCCTCGACCAGGCCCGCTCCTACTCGCTGCCGACCCTCGTGGCCGGCGGCGCCGTCACCCGGCTCGACTCGGATCGCCGCTCCCCGACGGGGCAGCTCTTCCAGGCGCGCGACCAGCAGGAGGTCAACGTCACCCTGACCTTGCCGCTGATCGCGCCGTCGCGCTGGTACCAGTGGTCGCACGCCTCGGACCAGCTCGGCGTCGCCCGGGCGAGCCAGGCCGACGTGCGCCGGCAGGTGACCCTGCTCGCCGGCCGCGCCTACCTCTCCGTGGTCGCGCAGAAGCGGATCATCGACGTCGACGCCCGCTCGGTGGCGGCGGCGCGCGCCCACTTCGACTACTCGCGCGCGCGCCGCCAGGGCGGCGTGGGCAACGCCCTCGACGAGGCCCGCGCCGACCAGCAGCTCGGCACGGCCGAGGCGCAGCTCGAGAACGCCTTCACGGCGCTGGCGCGGGCCCAGGAGGCGCTCGGGCAGGCGGCGGGGCTCGACGAGCCGCTCGACGCCCGGGCCGAGCCGGAGCTGCGCGTCCCCTCCCGCGAGCGCGCCCTGCGGGACGCCGAGGAGCTGCGCCAGGACGTGCGCGCCTCCCGCGAGCGGACGCGAGCCGCCGATCGCGTCGCCCGGGACAGCTGGGCCGACTGGCTGCCCACCCTGGTCGGCACCGCCCAGCCGTTCTGGCAGCACCCTCCGAACCTCATCACCCCCGAGACCGGCTGGCAGGCGCAGCTGGTGCTGACCTTCCCGATCTTCGAGGGGTTCCTGCGCCACGGGCAGCTCCACGAGCGCGACGCGCTCGCGGCCGAGGCGGCCAGCCAGCTCGACGGCCTGCTGCGCCAGGCTCGCTCCGACGTGCGCCTCTCGTTCGAGGCGCTCGGGCACGCCGAGCAGGCCTTCGTGTCCTCCCGCCGCGCCGCCGAGCAGGCCAACCTCGCGCTCCAGCTCGCCGCCACCGCCTACCGCGCCGGCGCCAGCACCAACATCGACGTCATCGACGCCGAGCAGCGGGCCCGGGACGCCGACACCGCGGCCGTCCAGGCGGAGGACGCGGTGCGCCAGTCCCGCCTCGACCTGCTCGCGGCCACGGGACACTTCCCGTGAGGCGGGCGGCGCGGCCCGAGGCCGCCGGCCTCGCCGCGCTGCGCGCCCTCTGGCCCGCCCTCCTCCTCGCGCTCGCGTTCCGCGCCTTCAGCTACGGGGCCATGACCGCGCTGGCCCTCCACTCCGAGCTGCGGCCGGCGCCCACCCTCCCGGACGCGGTGCTGGCCGCCGTCCCGTACCTCCCCTGGGTCGGCCGCGCCAACTACCTGCTCTGGCTCGCCTGCTACCTGCCGGTCACGCTGGCCCTGCTCTGGGCCGCGCCGCGGCGCTGGGTGCGCTACATGGTGACCGGCGGCCTGGTGTCGCTGGCGCGCGGCCTGTGCATCGCCGCCACCGGCCTCGGTCCCCCCGACCCGGCCCACGCCGGCCCTGGCATCGGGGGCCGCTCCTTCCTCCAGGCCTGGCTCGACCTCTGCTCGCCGCTCGGGGTCTTCGCGCGCGGGACCGCCAGCGCCTACCTCACCAAGGACCTCTTCTTCTCCGGCCACACCGCCACCACGCTGCTCATCCTGCTCTACGTGTGGGACCGGCCGCGGCTCCGGCTGCCCGCGCTCCTCGGGCACGTGCTGGTGGTGGCGAGCGTGTTCCTGTCGCACCTGCACTACACGGTGGACGTGCTCGGGGCCTACGCCTTCACGTTCGCGATCTTCGCCCTGCGGGAGTGGAGGCCGGCCGGCGCGGCGCGGCCCGCCGCCTGAGCTCAGGGCTTGACGAGGTGCACCACCCCGGTGGTGATCGCCGGCAGGTAGGTGATGAGCAGCACGCCGACGGCCATGATGATCAGGAACGGCAGCGTCTTGCGGTACAGGTACGGCAGCGGCTTCTGGAAGCGCGAGGCCGAGAGGAACAGGTTCAGCCCCATGGGCGGGAAGAGGAAGCCGAGCTCGAGGTTGGCGAGGAACACCACGCCGAGGTGCACCGGCTCGATGCCGTAGGCGACCCCCAGCGGCGCCACCAGCGGCGCCAGCACCACGATGGCGGAGTAGATCTCGAGCACGCTGCCGAGGACCAGCAGGGCCACGTTGAGCACCAGCAGGAACATCTCCGGGCTGTGCACGTGGGTGGTCATCCAGTCGACCAGCTGCGCCGGGATCTCGGCGTCCACGAACCAGCTCGTCAGCCCGAGCGCCACGCCGAGCAGGATCACCACGCTCCCGACCAGGGTGGCCGCGTGGGCGAGCACCGCGGGCAGGTCGCGGGCGGGGTGCACCTCGCGGAAGACCAGCACCTCGACCAGGATCGAGTAGGCGCAGGCGAGCGCCGAGGCCTCCACCACGGTGGAGAAGCCGGTGCCCACCGCCACCACCACCAGCGTCGGCAGGCCGAGGTCCCACTTGGCGTCCCAGAGCGCCGAGACCGCCTCCCTGGGCCGGAACGCCTGGCGCGGCGCGCGGGCGCGGACGCCCACCAGGACGCCGTAGGCGGCCACCAGCAGCACCATGATGACGCCGGGCACGAGCCCGCCCAGGAACAGGTGGTCGATGGGGGTCTGCGCCACCACGCCGTAGAGGATCACCGGCAGCGAGGGCGGGAAGAGGAGGCCGAGCGAGCCGGCCGCGGTGACGAGCCCGACCGAGAAGTCCTCCGGGTAGCCCTCCTCGAGCAGCGCCGGCAGGATGAGCCCGCCGA
This sequence comes from Myxococcales bacterium, assembly GCA_021782135.1. Taxonomy (GTDB): domain Bacteria; phylum Myxococcota; class Myxococcia; order Myxococcales; family Anaeromyxobacteraceae; genus Anaeromyxobacter_B. Next base: position 6,086 of record JAJXVM010000110.1, read on the forward strand.
GCGCGAGGATGGTCACGCCGGAGGCGCCGGTGAAGGTGGTGAAGAGGGCGCAGACGAAGGCCGCCATCACGGCGACGCCGCCCGGCATCCAGCCGAAGAGCCCCTTGTAGGCCCGCACCAGCCGCCGCGCCGCGCCTCCCTCGGCGAGCACGTAGCCGGCCACGGTGAGGAGCGGGATGGCCGGGAGGGTGGGGTTGGTGACGAGACGCAGGGTCTCGGTCGGCACCGCCGCGATGGGCGTCCCGTCCTTGAAGAACAGCGCCATCGCCAGTCCGGCCATGGCGACGAAGACCGGCGCGCCGAGCAGGAACGCGACCAGCAGCGCGCCGCCGTAGATCCAGACGAGGAGGTGGGGCGAGGAGGTGAGCGCGCCGGCGTGGGCCTCGAGGAAGGCGGCCGCCGCCGAGAAGGCCCGTCCGGGCGCCCCGAGGGTCGAGAGCGGGAAGTCGTCCGGGGTGGGGTGGCTCGCCTCGCCCAGCAGCAGCACCAGCCCGATCACCGCGAAGGTGAGCGCGCGCGCGCGCCCGGCCCGGCGCCCCTCGCCCGCGCGCCAGGCGAAGCGGAGCGCCATGAGGGCCGCGCCCACCGGAACGATCAGCTCGCTCCACCAGAACGGGATCCCGAAGGTGAGCGTCCGCGCGCTGTCCCGCTCCTGGTTCACCAGGATGGCGGCGGCGACGGCGAGGAGCGCGCAGACCGCGGCCGCCACGGTGTTCCCGAGGAACCGGGCGGTCCGGCGGGGCCAGCCGGCGGGGATGGCCTCGGCGGTGGAGAGCGCGAGGTGCTTGCCGGCGGCGCTCGCGAGGAGCGCGCCCAGGAAGCCGACCCAGAGCGTGAGGTGCTGCACCAGCACCGCCGAGCCGGGGATGCCGCGGCCGAGGAGGCGGCGCGACAGGGTCTCGCCCGCGGGGAGCGCCACCATCGCCAGCAGCAGGACCGAGACCACTCCCCGTTCGAGCCAGGTGCCGGCGCGAGCGGAGGCGGCGCCCGGGGCGGGCGCCGGGGAGGTGGGGCTCTCGTCGGCGGGGGAGGTGTTCACGAACGCGATTGACCCCTATACCAGGGGAACCTATGACTAGCACGAACCGGGAGCCGGAGAGGTGAGGAAGACGTGAAGCCCATCGTCACCGCAGTCGCGGCCATCTGGCTCCTCTCGCTCACCGCCTGCTCCACCGCCGCCTCCAAGGTGATGGCGAACGCGCTCTCCGCGGGCGGCCCCAGCTCGCGCGCCTTCGCCAGCGACGACGACCCGGAGCTGGTGAAGGACGCCGTCCCCTTCGGCCTCAAGACCATGGAGAGCGTGCTCGAGGAGCAGCCCCGCCACGTCGGGCTCCTCACCTCGCTCGTGGCCGGCTTCACCCAGTACTCCTACGCCTTCGTGCAGTCCGACGCCGACGCCGCCGAGCTCGACGGCAAGACGGCCCTGGCCCGGGCCGGGCGGGATCGGGCCCGCAGGCTCTACCTGCGGGCCCGCGACTACGGGCTGCGCGGGCTCGACGCCCGGCACCACGGGCTGGCGGCCCGGATCCAGGCCATGAAGGACCTGCCGGCGGTGCTGCAGGAGGCCGAGAGGGAGGACGTCCCGCTCCTCTACTGGACCGCGGCGAGCTGGGCCCTCGCCATCTCCGACGGCAAGGAGCAGATGGACCTGGTCGCCGAGCTGCCCGCGCCGCAGGCGCTCGCGGACCGGGCGCTCGCCCTCGACGAGGGCTGGGGGGACGGGGCGGTGCACGAGTTCTTCGTCTCCTTCGACGCCGCGCTGCCGGCGGCCGCGGGCGGCGGCGCCAAGGCGGCGCGCGCCCACCTCGAGCGCGCCCTGGAGCTGAGCCACGGCGAGAAGCTGGGCGGCCTCGTGGCCTACGCCGAGGGGATCAGCGTGCAGGTCCAGGACAGGCGCGAGTTCGAGGCGCTCCTGAAGCAGGTGGTCGACTTCGACGCCGAGGACCACCCGCGGTTCCGGCTCGCCAACCTGCTCGCGCAGAGGCGGGCGAAGCTGCTCCTGGCCCACGAGGACGACCTCTTCCCCTGATCCCGCCGGAGCGCGCGCCGCGCCCGCGCCGCACATTCCAGACAACCGCACCCCAGCCGCCCGGAGAACCGCCGTGAGAAAGCTCTTCCTCGCCCTCTGCCTCGCCGCCTTCGCCGCGACCGCCCGCGCCGACGAGGTGGTCATCAAGCTCGCCACCCTCGCGCCCCAGGGCTCGACCTGGCACAACCTCCTGAAGGAGCTGGCGGAGCGCTGGAGCCAGATCTCCGGCGGCCGGGTGAAGCTCAAGATCTACGCCGGCGGGACGCAGGGCTCCGAGGGCGACATGGTCCGCAAGATGAGCGTGGGCCAGCTGCAGGCCGCCTCCATCAGCGCGATCGGCATGCACGACGTGGTGAGGGAGCCGCAGGCGCTCTCGGTGCCCGGCATGATCGACAGCCAGGCCGAGTTCCAGGCGGTCTTCCCCAAGGTGGAGCCCCGGCTCGACCAGCTGCTCGAGCAGCACGGCTACGTCGCGCTGCAGTGGGCGCAGATCGGCTTCATCCACTTCTTCTGCACCAAGCCGTACCGCACGCCCGCGGAGATGACCGACGCCAAGATGTTCGCCTGGGACGGCGACCCGGCCAGCGTGGAGGCCTGGAAGGCGGCCGGCTTCCACCCGGTGGTGCTCTCCAGCACCGACATGGTCCCCTCGCTGCAGACCGGGATGATCAACTGCATCGCCAACGTGCCGCAGTACGTGCTCGCCGCGCGCCTGCACGACAAGGCGAACCACATGATCGACGTGAACTGGGGCTATCTCATCGGCGCCACCCTGGTGCGCAAGGACGCCTGGAACCGGATCCCGGCCGACCTCCGCCCCAAGCTCATGGCCGCCGCGCGCGAGCTGGGGCTGCAGGTCGACGCGGAGGTGAGGAAGCAGAACGACCAGGCCGTGGTGGCGATGGCGCGCCAGGGGCTCCAGGTGATCAGGCCCGACCCGGCGCCGTGGCGCGCCGACGCCGAGAAGGCCTGGCCGGTGATTCGGGGCAGGGTCATCCCCGCGCCCTTCTTCGACGAGGTGAAGCGGGCGCGGGACCAGTACCGGGCGGCGCACCGGTAGCGGCGGCATGTCGCGCTCCCTCCCCATCCCTCCCCCGCGCCGCGGGAGAGGGAGCCGCCTCGAGATCCCCCGGTCGCGGCTCCGCGGAGGCGTGCGGGGTCGCGAGGCGCTCCGGTCGCCGCTCCGCCCGCTCGCGGTCCTGGCGCTCCTCCTCGTCGCGGCGGCACCGGCCGCCCGCGCCGACGCTCCCCGGGTGCTCCGGGTCTCGGCCATCCCGGACGAGTCGCCCACCGAGCTCCTCCGCAAGTTCCGGCCGCTCGGCGCGTACCTCGAGAAGGCCCTCGGGATGCCGGTGCGGTTCCAGCCGGTCACCGACTACCCGGCGGCGGTGGAGGCGCTGGCGGGCGGCCACCTCGACCTGGTCTGGTACGGCGGCTTCACCTTCGTGCAGGCGCGGCGCCGGACCGGCAACGCCATCCCGCTGGTGCAGCGGGCCGAGGACGCCGCCTTCCACTCGCTGTTCATCACCGCCGCCGGGTCGCCCATCCGCTCGCTGCGGGACCTGAAGGGCAAGACCTTCGCCTTCGGCAGCGTGAGCTCCACCTCCGGGAGCCTCATGCCCCGGTACTACCTGCTGAAGGCGGGCGTGAACCCGGAGCGCGACCTCGCCCACGTCGCCTACAGCGGCGCCCACGACGTGACGGCGCGGTGGGTCGAGTCCGGCAAGGTGCAGGCCGGGGCGCTCAACGAGTCGGTCTGGCGGGAGCTGGTGGACGAGAAGAAGATCGATCCCGCCAAGGTGCGCGTCTTCTACACGACGCCTCCCTTCCACGACTACAACTGGACCGTCCGCGGCGACCTCGACCCGGCGCTGGTCCGGAAGATCGAGGCCGCCTTCCTCGCCCTCGACCCGAAGGACCCGCGCGACCGGGCGCTCCTCGACCTGCAGCGCGCCTCCCGGTTCATCGAGACCCGCCCCGAGAACTACCGGGAGATCGAGGAGGCCGCCGAGTCGGCCGGGCTGCTGAAGCGGCGGTAGGTCCGCTTCTCCGGCGAAGCGCGGGGCGGGCGGGAGCCCCGGCGCGGCTCACGGGTGCGTCGCCGCCCGGGAGGTGAAGCTCGCGCCGAGCCGCTCCCGCAGCGCCCCCGACGCCAGGTCCACCGCCGTCACCAGCGCCAGCACCGCCAGCACCAGCGTCGCCGTCCGGTGGTCGTCGAAGGTGCCCGTCGAGACGTGGAGCGCCGCTCCGAGCCCTCCCGCCCCGACCACCCCCAGCACCGCCGAGGCCCGGATGTTCACCTCCCACCGGTAGAGCGTGTAGGCGAGGAGCTGCGGCCAGGCCTGCGGCAGGGCGCCCAGTGCCGCCGCGCCGAACGCGGAGGCCCCCGCCTCGCGCAGCGCGCGCACCGGCCCCCGCGGCACCTCCTCCAGCACCTCGGCGTAGAGCCGCCCCAGCACGCCGCCGGTGTGGACCCCCAGGGCGAGCGCTCCGGCGAAGGGCCCGAGCCCCACCGCCAGGACGAAGAAGAGCGCCCAGAGCAGCTCGGGCATGGTCCGGCCGAAGGCCAGCACCGCCCGGGCGCCGCCCGCCAGCAGCGCGCGCCCGGCCCGGGCCG
>JAJXVM010000111.1 GCA_021782135.1 Myxococcales bacterium
GCCGACCGCGCGGTGCTCGCCGGGGATCACCTGCAGCTCCCGCCCACCGTGCTCTCCGCGGCGGCGCAGGCCGGCGGGCTCGGCACCTCGCTCTTCGAGCGGCTGGTGGCGCTGCACGGGGACGCGGTGAAGGTGACGCTCGCCGAGCAGCACCGCATGAACGCCCTCATCATGCGCTACCCATCGGAGGCGCTCTACGGCGGGCTCTTGCGGGCGCACCCGGCCGTGGCGGACCACGCCCTCGACGATCGCCCGCTCGAGTTCATCGACACCGCCGGCCGCGGCTTCGAGGACGAGACGCCGGAGGGGAGCGACTCGAAGCAGAACCCGGGGGAGGCGGAGCTGGTGGCCGCGCAGGTGGAGCGGGTGCTCGCGCTCGGCGTGGCGCCGGCCGACGTGGCCGTCATCTCCCCCTACGACGCGCAGGTGCAGCGGCTGCGGCAGCTGCTCGCGGGCCGCCTGGACGAGGGGCTCGAGGTGGACACCGTGGACGGCTTCCAGGGCCGGGAGAAGGAGGCGGTGCTGGTCTCGCTCACCCGCTCCAACGACCAGGGCGAGGTGGGCTTCCTGGCGGACGTGCGGCGCATGAACGTGGCCGTCACCCGGGCGCGCAAGAAGCTCGTCGTGGTGGGGGACGGCGCCACCGTGGCGCGCCACCCCTTCTACGAGGGCTTCCTCCGGCACGCCCAGGAGATCGGCGGCTGGCGCAGCGCCTGGGAGCTGTGAAGGGCGCGCCGGTTGCGGCGAGGGGGCGGCGCCGAGGTAAGCTCCCGGCCCGCGCGTGATCCGCTCCACCTTCCAGCTCGCCCCCGGCGTCGGCCCCTACCGCGAGCGGCAGCTCTGGGACGAGGGGATCACCGGCTGGGACCGGCTGCCGGCCGCGCCGGAGGTGGTGCTCTCTCCCCGGCTCGACGGGCGGATCCGGGCGGCGGTGGACGAGGCCCGCGACGCCCTGGGCGCGGGCGACGCCGCCGCGCTCGGGCGGATGGTGCCGCAGCGCGAGCGCTGGCGGCTCTTCGGGCTCTTCGCCGGGGAGGCCGGCTACCTCGACATCGAGACCGACCTCGAGGGGCGGCCCACCGCGGTGGGGATCCTCGACGGCGCCGGGCCGCGCCTCTTCCTGCGCGGCCGCGACCTGGACGCTTTCCAGGAGGCGACCGCCGGCTGGAAGCTCCTCGTCACCTTCAACGGGCTCTCCTTCGACGTCCCCATGCTCCGGCGCGCCTTCCCGGGCTGGCGGCCGCCGCCGGTGCACGTGGACCTGTGTCACCTCTGGCGCCGGCTCGGCCACCGCGGCGGCCTGAAGCTCCTGGAGCACGAGGTGGGCATCGGCCGGCCCGACCGCCTCGACGGCCTCGACGGGCGCGACGCCGTCCGGCTCTGGGCCGCCTGGGAGCGCGGCGACCGGGACGCGCTCCGGCTGTTCGCCGAGTACAACCTGCTCGACGTCGTGAACCTGAGGACGCTCATGGCCATGGGCTACAACCGCGCCGTGGAGCGGCTGCGCATGCCGGGCGAGCCGGTGCCGGTCTCCCTGCCGGGCGACGTGCGCCACGACGTGACGCGCCTGGTGCTCGGGCTCTGATCTCGTCGCGCCGGGGCGGCGGCCCGGCGCGCCCCCCGCGGCCGTGGGCGAGATCCCCGACCTGCGCTAGAATCCGCGCCCCCATGAGCGAGATCACGCCCGAAGTCGTCGCCCGTCACGGTTTCACCCCCGCGGAGTACGAGGAGGTGAAGCGGCACCTCGGGCGCGAGCCCAACCTCACCGAGCTCGGCGTCTTCTCGGTGATGTGGAGCGAGCACTGCTCCTACAAGTCCTCCCGCATCCACCTGCGGAACTTCCCCACCAGCGGGCCGCGGGTGCTGCAGGGGCCGGGCGAGAACGCCGGCGTGGTGGACGTGGGCGACGGGCTCGCCGTCTGCTTCAAGATGGAGAGCCACAACCACCCCTCCTACATCGAGCCCTACCAGGGCGCGGCCACCGGGGTGGGCGGCATCCTGCGCGACGTCTTCACCATGGGCGCCCGCCCGATCGCCTCGATGAACGCGCTCCGCTTCGGGGATCCCTCGCACCCCAAGACCGCCTACCTGCTCGAGGGCGTGGTGGCGGGCATCGCCGGCTACGGCAACTGCATGGGCGTGCCCACGGTGGCGGGCGAGGTCGCCTTCCACCCGAGCTACAACGGCAACTGCCTCGTGAACGCCTTCACGCTCGGCATCCTCCCGGCCGACAAGATCTTCCTCGGCACGGCGGCGGGCGTGGGCAACCCGGTCATGTACATCGGCGCCAAGACCGGCCGCGACGGCATCCACGGCGCCACCATGGCCTCGGCCGAGTTCGACGCCTCCACCGAGGAGAAGCGGCCCACGGTGCAGGTGGGCGACCCGTTCATGGAGAAGCTCCTGCTCGAGGCCTGCCTGGAGCTCTTCAAGACCGACGCGGTGGTCGGCATCCAGGACATGGGCGCCGCCGGCCTCACCAGCTCCTCGGTGGAGATGGCCGGTCGCGCCGGCAACGGCATCGACCTCGACGTGGACGCGGTGCCGCGGCGCGAGGAGGGGATGACGCCGTACGAGGTGCTCCTCTCCGAGTCGCAGGAGCGCATGCTCCTCGTCGCCGCGCGGGGCAAGGAGGACGTGGTCCGCCGCATCTGCCGGAAGTGGGACCTCGACGTGGCGGTGGTCGGGAAGGTGACCGACACCGGCCACCTGCGGGTCCTCTCGGGCGGGAAGGTGGTCGCCGATCTGCCGGTCGAGCCGCTCACCGAGCACGCGCCGAAGTACGACCGCCCGCGCCGCCCCATGGCGAAGCTCGAGGAGCTGCGCGCCTTCGACCCGGCGAGCCTCCCGGAGCCGTCCGAGCTCGGCGCGGAGCTGCTCGCGCTCCTCGAGCGCCCCACCATCTCCAGCAAGGAGTGGGTCTACCGGCAGTACGACCACATGGTGCGGCTCGTGGGCGCGGTGCGGCCCGGCGGCGACGCCGCCGTGGTGCGGCTCGCCACCGCCGAGGGGCAGCACGCGCGGAAGGGGATCGCCCTCTCGGTGGGCGTGAACTCCCGGTTCTGCCATCTCGACCCGAAGCTCGGCGCCATGCACGCGGTCGCCGAGTGCGCCCGCAACATCTCCTGCGTCGGCGGCGAGCCGCTCGCCATCACCGACTGCCTCAACTTCGGCAACCCCGAGAAGCCGGAGATCATGTGGCAGTTCGCCGAGTGCGTGCAGGGGCTCGCCGACGCCTGCCGCGCCTTCGAGACCCCGGTGGTCTCGGGCAACGTCTCGCTCTACAACGAGACCGAGGGCCAGGGCATCCTCCCCACCCCGTCGGTCGGCATGGTCGGCCTGGTGGAGCCGGTGGAGCGCAGCTGCACCTCCTGGTTCAAGAGCCCGGGCGACGTCGTGGTCCTGGTGGGCGCGGTCGGCGGCGAGCCGGGCGGCAGCGAGTACCTCGCGGCCCGCCACGGCGTCGAGGCCGGGCGCGTCCCGCCGCTCGACCTCGCCCGGGAGAAGGCGGTGCAGGCCACGGTCCGCCGCGCGGTGCGGGAGGGGCTGCTGTCCTCGGCGCACGACTGCTCCGAGGGCGGCCTGGCGGTGGCGCTCGCCGAGTGCTGCATGATGGCGTCCGCGCCCGAGGGGCAGGCCCCGCGCTGGCTGGGCGCGGCGGTCCGCGTCCCGTTCGGCGTCCGCAAGGACTTCGCCCTCTTCGGCGAGGACGCGAGCCGGGTGGTGGTCTCGCTGCCGCCCGCGAGCCTGCCGCGCCTCGAGGCGCTCGCCGCCGAGGCGGGCGCGCCGCTCGTGACGCTCGGCGCCGTCGGCGGCGAGCGGCTCGAGATCCAGGGGGCGCTCTCGGTCCCGGTCGCCGAGCTGGGCCGCGCCTGGCGCGCCGGCATCCCGGCCGTGCTGAAGGGCGCCGGGCGGAAGTAGCCCGCGGCTCGCCGCTCAAGGGCAGCCGGGCAAGGCGGCGGCGACGCTCACGCCGGCGACGCCGTCGGTGATCTCGACCCCCGCCACCCCGGCCACCTCGGCCTGGCAGTCGGCGTTCGCCACCTGCCCCTCGCAGCCGACCAGGCTGGTGGCGGCGCACGCCACCCCGGAGGCGCAGGTCGCCGCGGTGCCCTGGACGGCGCCGCAGGTGGGGTTGGCCAGCCCGGACGCGAGGTCGGGACGAGTCGCCACCCAGGTCACCCGCAGCGGGTCCTCGTCGGGATCGATGCCGAGCGGGATCCCGGTGAAGGAGGGCGCCGCGTACCCCGTCCACATGTCGATGTGGAAGAACTGGGTGATTCGGGTGCAGGCGACCGCCTGGGGGCGGCAGGCGCCGAGGTAGAGCGAGCCGGTCGGCGCGCGGTTGAGCACCGAGATCGTGACCGCACCCGTCCCCGCCTGCCCCCAGGGATCGCGGATCGCGTAGGCGGACACGTGCTGGCGCGCGAAGCTGGCGAGCGGCGGGACGCCTCCCTGCCCGGCGGAGTAGGCGAGGTCGCAGGCCGCCGTGACCTGCCAGCTCCCGCCCGACGAGGCCAGCGCGAGCCGGTTGCACAGGCCGCTCGAGGTGGCGGTCACCTGGAGCGGGTCTCCGTCGGGGTCCACCCACATCCCCGAGGCGATGGCCGGGTCGGTGCGGTAGCCGGTGCCGTCGTAGTGGTGCAGCACGGAGAGGAGCGTCGGCGAGGCGGTGGTGAGCACCGGGGGGCGATCCTTCACCAGCACCGGGGCGCGCGCCTCGGTGGCCTGCCAGGGATCGCGCGCGACGGCCACCAGCGTGAACGGGGACGAGCCGTCGGCCCGGCGGAGCTCTCCGGGGTAGGCGAGCGGGACCTGCGCCTGGAAGGCGTCCCCGCTGATGCTCGCGGTGGCGTGTGGCGCCCAGGACGCGTCCGCCGTCACCTGGATCTCGATCGAGAGCGGGTCGCCGTCCGGGTCCACCGCCTGCACCGGGTGGAGCCCCTCGGCGAGGTAGCGCGGGCTCCCGGTGAGCTCGGCGCGGTGGTCCACCGCGACGGAGGGAGCCGCCGTGATCACCGGCGGGCGATCTCCGATCAGCAGCGGGAACCGGGCCGCGGCCGAGCGGCCTCCGCCGTCCGACGCGGTGGCGACCAGGGTGTGGGTCACGCCGCCGAGCAGCTCGAGGGGGTCGGCGCACTCGAGCTGCACCCGGGCCGTCCCGCCGCCGTCCACGTCCGAGAGCAGGGTGCACCCGTTGGGTCGGCTCGCCTCGTCGCTCCAGGTCAGCCTGAGCGGATCGCCCTCCGGGTCGGACCAGGAGAGGGGCGTCGTGAAGCTCGCGGTGTAGAGCTGGCGCGCCGGGTCGTACGCGTGATCGAGGGAGACGGCGGACCCGAGCGAGATCACCGGCGGCAGGTCTTGCGGCGAGAAGGGGAGCCGGACGGTGGAGGACGGGCCGACGCCGTCGCTCGCCGTCAGCACCGCGACGTGCTGCATGTCGGACGAGGCGAGCTCGGCCAGGTCGGCGCACTCCAACCTCAGCGTGACCTGGCTCCCGGAGGCCGCGGGGGTGAGGCTGCAGCCATTGGGGCGCGCGGCCTCGTGGGACCAGGAGAGGGTGACCGGATCGCCCTCCGGATCCGAAGAGGAGACCTGGACCGTGAACTCGGCCGAGTAGCGCCGGGTGGCCGCGTCGTACCGGTGCCCGGGGGTCGCGGGGGCGGTCTGGTCGGAGGAGACGGCGGGAGGCTGATCGGACACCGAGAGGGCGAACCGGGCGACGGCGCTGTTGCCGGCCGGGTCGGTGCCGGTGAAGACCAGGACGTTCTTCGCCTCCGCGCCGGCGAGCTCGAGGAGCGTGGGGCACTCGAGCCGGAAGCGCATCCCCGCGGCCTCCGGCGTGCCGGTCAAGGCGCAGCTGGACGGCAGGGCGCTCTCGAGCCGAGAGGCGATCTGGACCGGGTCGCCGTCCGGTTCGTTCCAGGCGAGCGGCGCGAGCCCCTCGGCCACGTAGCGCTGGCTCCCTGGATCGTAACGATGGGGGAGGGTCAGCTGCTCGCCGCCGCTCACCAGCACCGGCCGATCCTTCACCGTGACCACCAGCTCGTCCCGCGCCTTCTTGTTGCGGGCGTCGGTGGCGGTGACGAAGAACCGCCAGACGCCGGAGAGGGGCGTGCCCTGGGTGCTGATCCGCACTTCCACCTCGGCGGCGTCGGTCCCGGCCAGGAACTCGAGCTTCGGCGCGGGGAGGCCGTTGAGCTCCAGGGGCGGCTCGTAGCTCCAGTGGTAGCCGACCGGAGCCCCGAAGACGTCCTTCCCGGAGGAAGTGAGCCGGAGGATCTCGGAGCCGTTCGCCGCCACCGGGGTGCAGATCGAGGGCGAGCCTTGGCAGGCGTGCTCCACCGCGAAGTCGTCGGCGGCCACCACGGTGGGGGGCGGCAGGTCCACCGTGGAGCTCGAGCTCGCGCCGGCGCCGCCCGCGGCGGTCCCGTTGGCGACGGTCACGGCGACCGATTGTGGAAGGCTCGCCTGTCCACGGGAGTCGGTCACGACCAGGCTGACGGTGTAGCTGCCGGCGCACCCGAACACGCTGTCGAGCCGCGGCTGGCTGCTGGCGGCCGGGATGGGCGGGCAGTCCCCTCCGCTCACGGTCCAGGCGTAGCTCGCGATCGAATCGCCCGGATCGGGGTCGAGGCTGCCGCCGCCGTCGAGCACGAGCTGCGCGCCGGCGATCAGCGGCGCCGACGGCGCGCCGGTGATCACGGCCGAGGGCGCGGTGTCCGCCGCGCAGATCGACGCGACGCAGACGCCCGCGCTGCCGCAGTCGTTGTCGTTCCGGCAGCCGCGCGGCTGGCGCAGATCGCCGCCCCCGCAGGCCGCGGCGAGCGCGAAGAGGCACGCGACGCAGGCGCGCGCCCGGAGTCCCCCCGGACTCGGCATGTTGCACTCCCTTTCTGCTTGCTCGATGCGTTGGGAACCAACTACGTTGACTGACAGTGTGAGTCAAGCCGCGGTCGCGGCGAATCGTCGTTCGGCGCGGCTTTGCGAGGGGCGTACCAACTGTAAATGGCGCGGCGACGCGCCCGGGGCGGCTTCGGACCGGCCGTTTCGCGGACCAGGGTCCGCGGCGCGGACCGTCCTCGGGGCCGGGATCGAAGCGCCTCCGGCACGGGAGGCGCTGGCAAGTCGTTCGCATGGCTGCGCGGAACGAGCGCCGGCCCGGCGTTCGATCGGGGGGAGTCGATGCGTGGTTGCTTGATGCTCGTGCTGCTGGCCGCCAGCGCGTGCGCGCGGCCGGTCGGGAAGGACACCTGCGCGACGGACGCCGGCTGCGGCCCGGACCAACGCTGCGCGAACGGGACCTGCCTCGCCGCGGCGGGCACCGGCTCCGACGGCGGCGCCGGCGCGATCGGCCAGCCGGGGACCGGGCAGGCCGATGGGGGCGCGGCGGGCGGGACCGGCTCCACCGGCGGGAGCGGAGGCGCGGACGGCGGGGCGGGCGCCGCCACGACCTGCATTCCGGGTTGCCCGCCGAGCCAGGTCTGCACGGGCGCGCTCGCCTGCGTGGACGCGTACCGGCTCACTCTTTTGGCGCCGGTGGCCGGCTCCGTGGTGAACGGCTTCGTGACCGTGCAGGCGCGCCTGGAGAGGGCCGGCCCGGGCGTGGCGCCGCCGTCCCGGGTGGAGCTGCGCAACTCGCGCGGCTCCCCGGTGCTCCCGATGTCCCCGATCGCGAGCGACGGCCTCGCGACGGTCTACGCGGTGGACTACTGGACGCCGGAGCGGACCGAGGCGCCGCTCACGCTCACGGTGGCCGCGGTCGCGCCCTGGGGGGAGGTGACCGGGCAGGTGACGGTCGAGGTGGACACCTGGGCGCCGCGCCAGCTGCAGGGGCTCGCCATCGACTGCGGCAGCGTCGAGTGCAGGCCGGACGCGACCCTCGTCATCCGCGAGCAGATCGCCGACGCGCGCCTGCTCGACGCCAGCGCCTCGGTCGAGCTCGACGGCTACTCCCGCAAGTTCCCGTTCGCCGCCACCGGGACCGGTTTCGTGGTGACCATCCCGCTCCGGGAGCTGCCCTTCCCATACTTCGAACGGGCCGTGCAGGTGGCGCTCACGGCGCGCGACGCGGCCGGGAACGTCGGCACCGAGGTGCTCGGGATCCCGGTGCGCCGGTTTCAGTGGCGCCGGCAGTTCCAGGTCCCGGCGACCTCGCCGGCGGTGGGGAAGGACGGCACCCTGGTCCTGGGGCTCTCCCGGAGCTACTCGCAGCTGGTGGCGCTCCATCCGGACGGCTCGGACGCGTGGCAGCTCACGCTCGCGCCCTCCGGCTCGGCCACGCCGGGCAACGTGACCGCGCCGCCGAGCATCGGCGCGAGCGCGATCTGGGTGGGGTCGGAGGACGGGCGCGTGTACGCGGTGGATCCGACCGGCGCGGGCATTCTGAACGGGGTGGAGGGGGGGAGGGGGTGCGACACGGGGGCGGTTGTGAAGGTCAGCCCCGCACTTTCTTACGGCGGAATCGAGGTGGCTTTTGCGCCTTCTGGAACGTCGGTGGTTGCTGCCGATCTGGGCAGATGTGTGCCGAGCGACGCTCAAGAGCCATATCTGGCCTCAGCGGTGCTCGCACAGTCCGACGAAATTGCTGTAGCGAGCACAACGGGGAAGTATCTCCGGTACAGCTTCGCACTGGCATTCAGGCTTTTGCAGACGGTATCGATTGGTCCCACCACTAGCTCGCCCGCTTTAGACTCAGTCGGCTCTCTGTGGGCGGGAGCGACTGATGGGTGGCTTTACGCGGTTGGGACGAGAAGCACGTCCAAGTGGATGGGGAGCGCCGCCCCGATCTCCTCCTCCCCCGTCATCGCCGCCAACGGCGACATCATCTTCGGCGACGACGCGGGCGTGCTTCACCGCTACACGCCCGCGGGCGTGAAGGTCTGGCCGGTCGAGCCGGACCTGGGAGGCGCGGTCCGGGCTCCGTTGCTCCTCGCCGGCGGCGACGTCGAGATCCTGGTTCCGACCGCGAACGGGAAGCTGGTGGGGCTCCGGGGGGACGGGACCGTGCTCTGGTCCACCGGCCTGGCAGCGGGCCAGGACCTGCGCGAGGCGAACCTCTACACGCCGCCCGGCCAGGCGGGCCGGGTGTTCAGCACCGCCTACCTCGGGTGCGGCGACGGCTCCGTCTACGCGGTGATGGTGGACGGGCAGCTCGATCCGGCCGCGCCGTGGCCGCGGGCCCACCACGACCCGCGGAACACCGGCAACGTCCGGGGTCCCAGGCCGTGATCCGGCGGCTCCTCCTCCTCGCCCTCTGCGCCGGGCTCGCGGTCGGCGGCGCCCGGGCCGATGACAGCGTGGCGGTGCTGGCGGTGGCGGACGCGCCCGCCGGGCCGGACGGGCAGCTGGCCGAGCTCGCGCGGGAGCTGGGCGCGGCCTGCCGCGAGCGATCGCGCGCCGTCCTCGACCCGCGGGAGCTCCGGGCCCGGCTCGCCGGGCAGCCCCCGCCCGCCCGGCTGGCGGAGCTGGAGCGAACCGCCGCGGCCGCGGTCCTCCAGTACCAGTCCGGCGACTATGCGCGCTCGGTGCGGACGTGGCGGGGGGTGGTGGAGGAGCTCGAGAGGCTGCAGGACGGGCCGGAGAGCTACGAGCCGTGGACGCGGGCCGTCCTGCGGCTGGCCCACGCCGAGGGCACCCTGCGCCACTGGGCGGAGGCGCGCGCGGCCATGGCGAAGCTGCTCGCGGTCGAGCCGCGCTTCGCGCCCGACCCCGACGAGTACTCGCCCAGCTACCGGCGGCTCTTCGACGAGGTCCGCCAGAAGCTGCGAGGGCGCCCGCCGCGCCGGCTCACCATCACCTCCGGCGGGCGCTCGGGCGCCGCCTTCGTGAACGGGAAGGCGGTGGGGGCGACCCCCGTGACCGTCACCTTGCCGGCGGGCCGCTATCGCGTCGGCGGCTCGAGCGAAGGCCTTCGGTCGCCGCCGGAAGAGGTCGATCTCGGCTCGGGGGACCGGAGCGTGGCGCTCGACTTCGCGCTCGCCGAGTCGGTGCGGCTCGACGCCGGGCCCGGGCTGGCGGCGAGCGAGGGAGGGCGGGTGGAGATCCTGCGCCGGGTCGCGCCGGCGCTGGGGGTCGCGCGGCTGCTGCTGGTCACGCGGGTCGAGGGCGACGCCCAGCTCGACGGCGCGCTCTACGACGTGGGGCAGCGTGCGGTGGTGCGACAGGGGCGGGTGCCGCTCTCCGGCGGGCGCGCGCCACCCGCCGCCATCGAGGCGCTCGCGATCCACCTGCTCACCGGACAGCATCTCCCGCGGGTTCGCGAGGTGATCCCCGCGCCCGCCCCGCTCGTCCGCGCCGCCGCCGGATCCGATGCGACGGCGCCGTCGGTCACCGCGCCGCTGCAGGTGCCCGCCCCCGAGCCCGCGCCGGACGGAAAGCGGACGGCCCCGGCGCCGGGCGGGCCAGACTTCAAGGACAGTGAATGATGAAATTGCGGGGGGACGATTGGGAATACAGCCAACGGAGGGTCGCGTTATTCGTCGAGGCCCTGCTTTTCCTCGACGATCGATCAAGACGTGGAACCTCTAATCAGGGGCGACGACCAAGTGGTGTGAGTGGTGCATGAGTACCACTTCAGCGCGCCCGTCCACTTATCCAGCCGGCACTTGCCACACATGTTGATCCCAATCGTCGTTCCGAAATTCAA
>JAJXVM010000112.1 GCA_021782135.1 Myxococcales bacterium
GCCGTTCGCGCCCGCCCTCTTCGCCGCCGGCGGGGCCGGCTCGGCCGCCGGCGGGGCCGGCGGCCCGGGCTCTCCCGTCCCGCGGCGCGCCTCGCGGTTGCGCTCGTCGAAGATGCGCAGGGCGTCGAGCAGCACCATCTGCGTGTCGAGCCGGAGGTGCTGGATGACGTCGCCCGGGAAGACGGCGATGTCGTCGATGGGCTTGAGGTCGTCGGCGGCGAAGCGGAAGGTGCCGTGCGTCCAGGTGACGAGGTCGTAGACGGTGTGCTCGATCTGCTGCTCGACCGCCCGGTACATGTCGTCCGGGGTCACCGCGCCCATCGAGACCAGGATCTGGCCGAGCGAGCGCCGGGGCTGCTCCACCTCCTGCGCCACCAGCGCCGCGTCGAGCGTGCGCTGGTCGATGGTCCCGGCGGCGAGCAGCAGCTCGCCGAGCCGCTTCGAGCCCGGCCCCCAGGCGTTGACGATCCGCCCCTGGTGCAGGCCGATCTCGGCCTCCGCCCCGTCGCGCTGGAGCGTGAGCGTGCCGGTCCGGCCGCCCAGGTGGATGAACTGCAGCGCCTCGGCGACCGAGACGTCCTCGAGGTTCCCGGAGAGGCTGGTGGACTCGCTGCGCGCGCGGCCGCCCGAGACCGCCTCGCTGACCAGCCCCTCCATGGTCTTCAGCTTGCGGCTGGTGTTCGAGTAGACCTGCGCGGCGAACAGGGCCGAGGCCACGTGCGCGGCGATGAGGTCGAGCAGCTCGCGGTCCTCGGGCTGCAGCATCGCCTTGTGATCGAAGAGCTTCAGGATCACCAGCGCGCCGACCGTGGAGCCCTGCACGTTGAGCGGCACGCAGGCGAGCGCGCTCGAGCCCTCGAGCGGCGCGATCCGCAGGGCCCCGTCGGCGAGGGTCGCGTCCACCGCCGGATCTCCGCCGCCGTAGGCCCCGCCCGCGTACAGCCCGGGGTCCTCCTCCAGCCCCTGCGAGAGCCCCACCTCGCAGCCGCCGCTCCGGTCGGTCTTCCAGAACAGCAGCACGAACCGCTCGGCGCCGAGCAGGTTCACCGCGATCTCGGCGATGGTCGCCCGCACCTCCTCCGGGTCGAGCGTGGCGTGCAGCTGGTAGGTGGCGACGTACAGGTTCATCAGCCGCCCGACCTGCTGCTCGTACTCGGCCAGCTTGAGCGCGAGCTCCTCCCGGTCCGACTCGACGTCGGCCAGGCGCGCCTCGAGCTCGGCGTTCTTGGCCGAGAGCGCGCGCACGTCGATCTGCTCCGCGAGCCTCTCGGCGCGGTTCAGGGCGGCGCGCAGCTCCTCCAGGGCGCGCCCGGTCGGGGAGGCACCCCCGGAGGCGGCGTCCCGCGAGCTCACGCAGCCGGGCTCGCGGTCAGGCGGTGGATCACCCCAACGACCTCCTCGTTGCGGAAGGGCTTCTTCACGTACGCCGCCGCTCCCGCCTCGAGCCCTCGCCGGGTGTCGTCCTCGGTCCCCTCCGTGGTGATGATCACCACCGGGATGCGGGCCAGCTCCGGGTCCTTCTTGATCGCGCCCAGGAACTCGAGCCCGTTCATGCGCGGCATGTTGATGTCGAGCAGGATGACCCCGACGTCCTTGTGCTCGGCGAGCCGATCCAGCCCCTCCCGGCCGTCCCGCGCGTGGACGAGCTGGTACTGCCGGAGCATCATCTCGAACATCCGGTGGAGCAGGTTGGAGTCGTCTACGACGAGGACTTTTTTCGGGTTCATAGGCGCTTGCCCCACGGGCGAGTGGCCAAGCGTCAGCCGTTTTGGCCGTGAGGTCAACTTCGAGCCGGCTCCATCGGGGCCTTCGCCGGTCGGGATCGCCGCGAGGAGCAGCCGAATCAGCGCTTGCGAGAACGCAAAAGATCGTTTCAATCGATCCCAAAGCGACCGGGCATATCCCCTAAAAGGACGAACGCTTGGGACCGAAACCGGCAGGCTCGCTCGCGGAGGTGTGACCTGTCACACCTCGGGAGCGGCGTGTGAGACCTGCTCCGCCGAGGCGGCACCCTCGCCCACCCGAGCCACCCACCCGCACCGCGAGAGCAGCCCCCGTGCGGGTATGGTATGGCACGCGCCATGTCCACCCAGCACCAGGGCCGCGACGCCTTCGCCTCCAACCTGGGCGCCTTCGCCGCCACCGTCGGTTCGGCCGTCGGCCTCGGGAACATCTGGAAGTTCCCCTACCTGACCGGCTCCAACGGCGGCGCGGCCTTCGTGCTCACCTACCTGCTCGCGGTGGCGCTGGTGGGCGTGCCGGTGATGGCGGTGGAGCACGTCATCGGCCGGCGCATGCGCCTCGACGCGGTGCGGGCCTACGGGCGGGTGGTGCCGGGGCAGCGGTTCTGGTCCGCCATCGGCTGGGCGGGCCTGCTCTCCGCCCTCCTCATCATGGCGTTCTACACCGACGTGGCCGGCTGGGTGTTCGCCTACGTCCTCAAGTCGGCCCTCGCGCTCGGGCCGGGGCGGCCGCTCGGGCCCGAGACCTTCGGCGCGCTCGCGGGCGGCACCTGGGAGCCGATCGGCTGGCAGGTGGGGGTGCTGGC
Organism: Myxococcales bacterium; assembly: GCA_021782135.1. Lineage (GTDB taxonomy): Bacteria > Myxococcota > Myxococcia > Myxococcales > Anaeromyxobacteraceae > Anaeromyxobacter_B. The sequence goes on from JAJXVM010000112.1 coordinate 2,549, forward strand.
GCTCACCGCGACGATCATCGCCGCGGGCGTCTCGAAGGGGATCGAGAAGGTCACGAAGACGCTCATGCCGCTGCTCTTCGCGCTGCTGCTCGTCTGCGACGTGCGCGCGCTCACCTTGCCCGGCGCCGCGAGCGGCGTCGCCTACCTGTTCCGCCCCGACCTCGGCAAGATCTCCGGCACGGTGCTGCTCTCGGCGCTCGGCCTGGCGTTCTTCAAGCTCTCGCTCGGCATGGGCACCATGACCACCTACGGCTCCTACCTGCCCGAGGAGACCCGGATCGTGCCGAACGCGACCCGCGTCGCGCTGGCGGACACGCTCGTGTCGCTGCTCGCCGGCCTGGCCATCTTCCCGGCCGTGTTCGCCTTCGGCGGCAAGCCGGCGGGCGGGCCGGGGCTGCTCTTCAACACCATCCCGCTCGTCTTCTCCAGGATGCCGGGCGGCGGGCTCTTCACGGTGCTGTTCTTCGTGCTCGCGGCCGTCGCCACCATCGGCGCGATGGTGAGCCTCGTCGAGGTCCCGGTGGCCTGGCTGGTGGAGAAGGGGCACGTGGCCCGGCCCGCCGCCGCGTTCCTCACCGCCGGCGCGATGCTGGCGCTCGGCCTGCTCGCCACCCTCTCCCAGAGCCCGGTGCTCGGGGACGTGAGGATCTTCGGGAAGGGCTTCTTCGACCTCTTCGACTTCCTCTCCTCGAACGTGCTGCTGCCGGTGGGCGGCGTCGCCATCGCGGTGGTCGGCGGCTGGCTCGTCTCGCGCAAGGAGTTCCTGGCGGAGCTCGACAAGGGCTACGCGGCGGAGCCCTGGTACGACCGGATCGTCTACGCCTTCATCCGCTACGTCACCCCGGGCCTCATCCTGCTCATCCTCCTCAACAGCCTGGGCGTGATCCGGCTGGCGTAGGCTCGCCCGCCCGCCTTGACGCGGGGCCGCCCGGGGTGATTGATACCCCCCGGCGCCCCGCGCCATCCTGACATCCCGGAACTCCATGAGCCCACAGCACGAGGTCGGCCGGCGGCGCACCTTCGCCATCATCTCGCACCCCGACGCCGGCAAGACCACCCTCACCGAGAAGCTGCTGCTCTACGGCGGCGTGATCCAGCTCGCCGGCGCGGTGAAGGCCAAGCGCGGCCGGAGCAGCGCCGTCTCCGACTGGATGGAGATGGAGCGCGAGCGCGGCATCTCCATCACCACCAGCGTGCTGCAGTTCCCCTACCGCGGGCTGCAGCTCAACCTGCTCGACACCCCGGGCCACGCCGACTTCAGCGAGGACACCTACCGCACGCTGCACGCGGTGGACGGGGCGGTGATGCTGCTCGACTCGGCGAAGGGCGTCGAGGCCCAGACCCGCAAGCTCTTCCGCGTCTGCAAGCACCGGGCGATCCCCATCTTCACCTTCGTGAACAAGCTCGACCGGCCCGGGCGCGATCCCTTCGACCTCATCGGCGAGGTGGAGAGCGTGCTCGGGATCGGCGTCTACCCCATCACCTGGCCGGTCTTCCGCGAGGGGAAGTTCGCCGGCGTCTACCACCGGCTGGCGCGGCGCGTGTACGTGTTCGAGGCGCTCGAGCCGGGGGCGGCCGGGCTCGGCGCCGAGCGGCCGCCGGTGGAGGTGACCGGGCTCGACGACCCGGCGCTGGCCGAGGCGCTCGGGCAGCGCGGCTACGCCCGCCTGCAGCAGGAGACGGAGCTGCTCGACGCGGCCGGCGACGGCTTCGACCGGGAGCGCTTCGAGGCGGGCGAGCTCTCGCCCATGTTCTTCGGCAGCGCGGTGAACAACTTCGGCCTGGAGCCGTTCCTCGAGAGCTTCTGCGAGCTCATGCCGCCGCCCGGCGCGCGCGCCAGCGACCAGGGGCCCATCGAGCCGACCCGCGAGGAGTTCAGCGGGTTCGTCTTCAAGATCCAGGCGAACATGGACAAGGCCCACCGCGACCGCATCGCCTTCGTGCGGCTCTGCTCGGGCCGGATGATCCGCGGGATGAAGGTGCACCACGTCCGCAGCGGCAAGGCGCTGCGCCTCGCCAACCCCACCCAGTTCCTGGCCGGGGAGCGGAGCGTGGTGGAGGAGTGCTTCGCCGGCGACGTGGTGGGCGTGAACGACCCCGGCCTGTTCGAGATCGGCGACACCCTCACCGGCGGCTCGCGCTTCGAGTTCGAGGGCATCCCCAGCTTCGCCCCCGAGCACTTCGCCCGGCTGGAGCTGGTCGATCCGCTGAAGCGCAAGCAGTTCGCGCGCGGCCTGGAGCAGCTCGCCCAGGAGGGCACGGTGCAGCTCTACCGGCCGCCCGAGGGGCGCGCCGGCGACCTCGTGCTGGGCGCGCTCGGCCGGCTCCAGTTCGAGGTGGTGAAGTACCGGCTCGAGGCGGAGTACGGGGTCGAGGTGCGGCTCCAGTCCGCCCCCTGGCAGCTGGCGCGCTGGGTGCGGCGGGCCGACGGCGCCCCCGTGGACCTCGACGCGCTCCACGACGCCGTCGAGGGCATGGTGGTGCTCGACGTGCGCGGGCGCGTGGTGGTGCTCTTCGACCGCGAGTGGGCGCTGCAGACCGCCACCCGGATCCACCCCGAGTACGTCTACGCCGAGACCGCCACGGGCGTGGTGGTGCGAGCCGCCTGACAGGATCGGCCCGCAACCCCGGGAGCGCTCGGCCGCAGTCCCCGGGGTGACCGCGCCGTCGTGGTAGTACGGCGAGAGGAAGGGACCGCCTCGCTCGAGCCCACCGCCATCCTGGATCTCGACCTCTTCGGCCACCTCGAGCTGACCGACCCGGTGGCGGTGTATCGAGCGTCCTCGCTCGAGCAGGTGAGGCCGGTCCTGCGCGCCGCCGAGGCGGCGGCCGCGGCGGGCCGCTGGGTCGCCGGGCACGTCGCCTACGAGGCCGCGCCGGTGTTCGACCCGGCGCTGCGCGTCCGTCCCGGAGGCCGCGGCCCCTTCGCCTGGTTCGCCGCGTTCGATGGTCCGGGCGAGGCGACGCCGCGGGAGCCGTCGGAGGCGTCCCTGGAGGGGCTCGAGCCAGACATCGACGAGCGCGGCTTCACCGGGGCGGTGGAGGCGGCCCGCGACGCGATCGGCTGGGGCGTCGCCTACCAGGTGAACCTCAGCCTTCGGCTCCGGGGGCGCTTCTCGGGGAGCCCGGCGACGCTGTACCGGCGGCTTCACGCCGCCCAGGGCGGGCGCCAGGGCGCCTTCCTCGCCATGGGGCGACGCGCCCTCGCGTCGGCCTCGCCGGAGCTGTTCTTCGAGCGCGACGGGGATCGCATCCGCGTCCGCCCGATGAAGGGGACCGCGCCGCGGGGACGCTTCCCGGAGGAGGACCAGCGGATGGCGGCGGCGCTCTCGGCCTCGGAGAAGGAGCGGGCCGAGAACGTCATGATCACCGACCTGATGCGGAACGACCTGGGGCGGATCGCCCGCGTCGGCACGGTCCGCGTGGACGCGCTCTGCGACGTGGAGCGGTACCGGACGGTGCACCAGATGACCTCCACGGTGGAGGCGCGGCTGCGGCCGGGGACCACGCTCGACGAGGTGTTCGCCGCGCTCTTCCCGTGCGGCTCGGTCACGGGGGCTCCCAAGGCGAGCGCCATGGATCTCATCGCTCGCCTCGAGCGCAGCCCGCGCGGCCCTTACTGCGGCGCCGTGGGGGCCATCGCGCCGGACGGGCGCGCGGCGTTCAACGTCGCCATCCGGACGGTCGATCTCGACCTCGCGACCGGCGAGGCGGTCTACGGCGCCGGCGCCGGCATCACCTGGGCCTCGCGCGCTCGCGCCGAGTGGCGGGAGGTGCTGGCGAAGACCCGCGTCCTCGAGGTCCCGGACCTCGCCGGGCTCGAGCTCATCGAGACACTGCGCGTCGAAGACGGGGCCTGCGCGCTCCTCCCGCGCCACCTGTCGCGGCTGGAGAGCTCGGCGCGTCACCTCGGCTTCGTCCACGACGCGCGCGCCATCGAGGCCGCGGTGCGCGACCGGCTCACCGCGCTCGGGCCGGGATCGCGCCGGCTCCGCGTGCTCCTCGACGAGGGTGGCGCGGTGCGCTTCGACGCCGCGCCCGTGCCGCCGCCGGCCCCGGGGCCGCTTCCGGTCGCCCTGGCACCGACTCCGGTGAGCTCGCGCGACCCGCTCCGGTTCCACAAGACCACCCGGCGGCAGCCGCTGGAGCTGCGCAGGCGCGAGCGGCCGGGAGTCTTCGACGTCCTCCTGCAGAACGAGGCCGGCGAGCTGACGGAGCTCACGATCGGCAACCTCGTCGCCGAGCTCGACGGCGCGCGCGTCACGCCGCCGCGGGAGTGCGGTCTCCTGCCCGGCGTCTTCCGGGCCGAGCTGCTGGCGCGCGGCGAGGTGTCGGAGCGCGTCCTCCGGATGGAGGACCTCCGGCGCGCCCCCAGGCTCTGGCTCGTCAACGCCGTGCGTGGCTGGGTTCCGATCCGGCTGGTGGAGTGATCCCGCGCCGGCCAGCCCTCCCTGCCCGTTCCGCCGCACGGCCGGGACGGGGCGCTCCCGCGGACGCGCGCGCGAGCGGCCGGCCGGCCGAGGCTGGCGCCGCCGGGCCGGCACGGTTAGCTCTCCGCCATGAGCGGAGCAGGCGTGGAGCAGCTGGTCCTGAGCGACGAGGAGTGGCGGCGCCGCCTCACCCCGGAGCAGTACGAGGTGCTGCGCCGGCACGGCACCGAGCGGGCCTTCACCGGCTGCTTCGCCGGCACCCACGAGCCGGGCACCTACGTCTGCGCCGGCTGCGGCAACCCGCTCTTCCGCTCCGGCGAGAAGTTCGAGTCGGGCACCGGCTGGCCGTCCTTCACCCGGCCGGTGTCCGAGCGGGCGATCGTCGAGGTGCCGGATCGCTCGTACGGGATGATCCGCACCGAGGTGCGCTGCGCCCGCTGCGACGGCCACCTCGGCCACGTCTTCCCCGACGGGCCGCCGCCCAGCGGCCTTCGCTACTGCATGAACTCGGCCGCGATGCGGCACGAGCCGGACCGGGCCGGCTGAGGAGCGGCGGGCGAGCGTGGCCGCCCCTCCCCGGCCCTCCCCACGCGGTGGGGAGGGAGAAGCTCGGAGGTGCGCGCCCGCCGCCGTGACGACGGCGGCTTTCGCGCCTCCACCGGAACGACGCCGGCTTTACAGCCGGTTCAAGAACACCGGCAGCCCGCGCTTGTTGGCGTAGTTCGGCCGCAGCCGGCTCACGTCGTACATGGTCGCGACGTCCACGTGGCGCGGCCCGAGCTTCGGGTCCGGGATGGGCACGAGGTCGTACTTCCCGTCCACCAGCGCCGACATGAGGCCGCTCTGGCCCTCGACCACCGCGTCGAGCGCCATGGTGCCGTAGGTGGAGGCGACCAGCTTGTCGATGAAGTCGGGATCACCCGAGCGCAGGTCGTAGGTGAGGTCGGAGACGATGGTCTCCTCGCCGGTGCGCTTCTTGATCTCGTCGCTCAGCGACTCGGCCACGCTCGCCTTCTTGCGGTGCCCGTAGGCGTCCGGCTCGCCGTACTCCTGGACCTGGTAGCCCTCCCACTGCGCGCCCTCGCTCAGCACCACCAGGGCGTAGTTGCTCGGGTTCTTGCGCTTGTCCTCGCGCAGCAGCGAGATGAGCTGGTCGAGGTTCGCCTTGTGCTCGGGGATGAGGCAGCGGATGGAGGTCACCCAGGCCGCGTAGAGGGCGGTGAAGCCGGCGTCCCGGCCGAACACGCGGAAGATGCCGATGCGCTCGTGCGAGCCGATGGTGGTGCGCTGCCGCTCGATGGCCGCCATGGCGCGCGTCATCGCGGTGGAGAAGCCGATGCAGTACTCGGTGTTGCGGACGTCGTTGTCCATCGTCTTCGGGATGGCGATCACCTTGGAGCCGAGCTGGTGCAGGCGCGCCGCGTAGCTCAGGGTGTCGTCGCCGCCGATGGCGATGAGCTGGTCGATCCCGAGCCCCTCGAGGTTCGCGAGCACCTGCTTGCTCACGTCGTACACGTTGGTGGTCTCGCCGCCCTTGGTGCTCCGCGCCGCCGGGAACTCCTTCCCCTCGAGGTGCTTGGGGAGCTTCTTCATCTTGGAAGGGTTGGTGCGGCTCGAGTGCAGGAAGGTGCCGCCGGTCCGGTCGATGGTGCGGGTGTTCTCGCGCGTCAGCGGCAGGACGTAGCGGGCCTTGCTCTCCGGGTTCGAGAGGTCGAGGTGGGTGAGCCCCTCCCACCCGCGCCGGATGCCGGTCACCTCGCAGCCGTGCTCGTACCCTCGGTACACCACGCTCTTGATGATCGAGTTGAGCCCAGGAACGTCCCCGCCGCCGGTCAGGATGCCGATGCGCTTTTTCGCCATGCGACCTTTGTAACCGCTGCGTCGCCGGTTGTGCACTTTTGTGCGCCCCCTCCCCCGCCGCGCCCTCGACAACGTCTCGGTGGTGCCGCGCAGCACCCTCGTCCGCGCCTGACGGGCGAGCGGCGGGCGGCGCGCGCGGTTACCATGGTGCGCCGGAGCGGCCGAACGCGGCGCTGGCGCGCGGGGCCGGTCGGGTGCGATAACTCTCCGCCACCTCTCGAGTTCGAGGACCCATGGGACGCATTTTCGAGACGCGCAAGGCCACGATGTTCGCCCGCTGGAACAAGATGGCGAAGGCCTTCACCCGGATCAGCAAGGAGATCGCCATCGCCGTGAAGGCGAGCGGTCCCAACCCCGACAACAACCCGGCCCTCCGCCGCGCCCTGCAGAACGCGCGCGGCGCGAACATGCCCAAGGACAAGATCGAGGGGGCGATCAAGCGCGCCAGCGGCCAGGACCAGAAGGCCTACGAGCAGGTCCTCTACGAGGGCTACGGGCCGCACGGCGTGGCGCTGGTGGTCGAGACGGCCACCGACAACGTGGTCCGCACCGTCGCCAACGTCCGCATGCACTTCAAGAACAACGGCGGGAACCTCGGCAACAGCGGCAGCGTCGCCTTCCAGTTCCAGAAGATGGGCGTCTTCCGGCTGGCGCCGGAGGGGATCGACCCGGACGCGCTCGAGCTCGAGCTCATCGACCACGGCCTCGAGGAGATGGGCGAGGGCACCGGCGAGAAGGGCGAGAAGCAGCTCGTCATCCGCTGCCCCTTCCAGAGCTTCGGGCAGATGCAGGCGGCGCTGGAGGAGCGCAAGCTGCCGCTGATCTCGGCCGAGTCCGAGTACGTGCCGCAGACCCCGGTGCAGCTCCCGGAGGAGCAGGCGGCCGAGGTGCTGAAGCTGGTGGACGACCTCGAGCAGGACGAGGACGTCCAGAAGGTCTTCCCCAACCTGGCCTGATCTCCCGTGACGCGAGCGCCTGGCCCGGTCCGGAGGCTCCCCGCGGCCCCTGAGCGCCGGAGAGGCGGCGGGAGGCGCGTGGCCCCTCGGGTGGAGGCGTGACGGAGGCGGGGCGGCCGGCGAGCGCCGGGCGGGCCCGCTCCCCCTGGATCGGGTTCTCCGCCGTGGCGATCGGCACGCTCATGTCGACGCTCGACGGCAGCATCGTCAACGTCGCCCTGCCGACCATCGGGCGCGAGCTCTCCGCCTCCATCGCGGGCGTGCAGTGGATCGTCGCCGCCTACCTGCTCACCATCAGCGCCTTCCTGCTCACCACCGGGCGGCTCGGCGACCTCCTCGGCCACCGGCGGGTCTTCGTGGCCGGGGTCCTGCTGTTCACCATCGGCTCGGCCCTGTGCGGCCTCGCCCCGGCGCTCCCGGAGCTGGTGGCGGCGCGCGCGGTGCAGGCCCTCGGCGCCGCCTCCACCATGGCCATCGGGCCGGCGGTGCTCACGGCGATCTTCCCGCCCTCGCAGCGCGGCCGCTCCCTCGGCGCCATCGCCAGCGTGGTGGCCCTCGGGCTCACGCTCGGGCCGCCCATCGGCGGCTTCATCGTGCAGCACCTCTCCTGGCGCTGGCTCTTCCTGGTGAACCTGCCGGTGGGGATCGGCGGGGCGCTCTGGGCGAGGGTCACCCTCCCGGCCGCGCCGGCCGACCCGGGCGCGCGCTTCGACCTCCCCGGCGCCGTCCTCAT
>JAJXVM010000113.1 GCA_021782135.1 Myxococcales bacterium
GCTCCGCGCGCGCCCGCCCGCCGCGCTCACCTCGCCGCGCTGCTTCGGGCCCCAGCCGCTCCTCGCGGCCGGGGTGTGCGTCGACGCCGCGCTGCGCCCGCTCGGGGAGGACGGCCGGCCCGTCCACCCGCGCCTCTTCGCCGCCGGCGCGGTGATCGGCGGGCACGAGCCGGCCCAGGACGGCACCGGGCTCGGGGTCGCCCTGCTCACCGGGTGGCTCGCCGGGCACATGCTATAATCCGCCGCCGTGTCCTCCTCCCGCCTCTCCTCCCTCGCCTACCTCGCCTGGCGCGCCGTCGGCGTCCAGCCCGCCAAGCGCGCCGTCCAGGAGGGCTCGGGCGCGGAGCGCTTCGAGAAGAACTACGCGGCCGAGGGGCTGGTCCCCACCACCGAGGAGGACCGCGAGGTCGCCGAGGCCGCGAGCGCGTGCGTCGCCTGCGGCGTCTGCGAGGCCCGCTGCGAGCTGATGGCCGCGACGCCGCACGTGCGGGCGCTCGGGCTGCACACCGCCTTCCGGCTCTACTCGAAGAGCACCACCGAGCTGCCCTGGGCGCGCGAGGCGCTCGAGGCCTGCGAGCGCTGCAAGGGCTGCGAGACCGCCTGTCCCACCGGCGTGCCCATCGGCCGGATCATCCGGCAGCTGCTCGACCGGCTGGAGCGGCTCCCGGGCGGCGGGCCCGGCCGCCGCGAGCCGTGAAGCCGTTCCTGGTCGTCAACCCGGCCAGCGCCGGCGGTCGCACCGGCCGCCACTTCGACGCCATCGCCCGCGCCGTGCGCGGGGAGCTGGGCGACTTCGAGTGGGCCTTCACCCGGGCCCCCGGGGACGGCCGCACGCTCGCGCGCGAGGCGGTTCGGGCCGGCGGCGAGCTGGTGGTGGCGGTGGGCGGGGACGGGACCGCCAGCGAGGTCGTCGACGGGCTGGTCTCGCCCGGCGGCGGCTCGGCGGTCTTCGGCTTCATCCCACGAGGTACCGGCGGGGACTTCCGGCGCAGCCTCGGCTGCCCGGCCGACCCGGCCGGCGCGGCGCGCGCCATCGCCCGCGGCGCCGTCCGGACCTGCGACCTGGGCGCGGTCGAGCTGACGCGCGCCGACGGGAGCCTCGAGCTGCGCCACTTCGCCAACGTGGCCGGCTTCGGGGTGTCGGGCCGGGTGGTCGCGCGCATGGAGCGGCGGCGCGGGCTGCTCCCCGGCCGGCTGGCCTTCATGCTGGCGAGCGCCCGATCGCTCGCCGGCTGGCGTGACCAGCCGGTGCGCTGGCGGGCCGACGGCGGCCCCTGGCGGGAGGAGCGGATCACCGCCTTCTCGGTCTGCAACGGCCGATTCTTCGGCGGCGGCATGATGGTGGCGCCGGGGGCGGAGCTCGACGACGGCCTCTTCGACGTCACCCTCTGGGCCGGCCTGGGCCTGGGCGACCTCGCCTGGAAGAGGTCGATGCTCTACGACGGCACCCACGTGCGCCTCCCCAACACCACCTGCCTGCGCGCGCGCACCGTCGAGGCCGAGCCGCTCTCGGGGGCCGAGGTGCTGCTCGACGTGGACGGAGAGCAGGCGGGGCGGTTGCCCGCGCGCTTCCGCATCCTCCCCGGGGCGCTGCGCGTTCGCGCCTGAGAGGCACCACGCCGAGGGCGAGGTGGCTGACGGGCGAGTGCCTACCCTTGGCGCATGACCGCGCTCCTGCTCGCCCTCTCGCTCCTCGCCCAGCCGATCCCCGTGGAGACCCCGGAAGACGCCGCCCGCCTCTGCGAGTCCCTGGCGCGGTGGGCGCGCGGCGGCGAGGAGCTCCCCGGCGCTCCCACGCACCTGGCGCTCTACGAGGTGTGGGTGCCGGCGAGGGGGCTGCCGCTCGCCGCGTGGGACGAGGAGGAGGAGCGGCTGGCGCTCGGCCCGGCCGCCGTGCTCTCCGGGGCTGGCGGCAGCCTGCGCGTCTGGGCGCCGGACGCCGGGGGCGGGCTGCCGGTCCGCGCCGATCGGGCGACCATGGAGCGGCTCCTCTCCGCCCGCGCGGAGGGGCGCCTCGCGCTCCGGATCACCTTCGCGCCACGGCTCGAGGACGGGGAGCCCCCGTGCACCCGGATCCCCGGCGCCCGCGCCCACACGCTCGAGGTGACGCCGCTGGCGTGGGAGTGGCGAGAGGGAGAGGAGCCGATCGCGTCGGGGGCGCCCGACGACGGCCGCCCGGCCTTCTCCGCGGCGCAGGGGGCCCGGCCGCGGGTGACGGTGCGCGCGGACCAGGCCAGCGCCTCCGGCGCGCTCCGGTCCCGCGCGCCCGAGCTCGAGCGCTGTTACGAGGCCGCCCTGGCGCGCCGGCCCGACCTCGACGGCGCCCTGGTGCTCGAGCTCGCCCCTGCCGCCGTACCCCGCCTGGCCGCGGACTCGGCGCAGGACGAGCAGCTCTCCGACTGCGTGCGCGGCGCGGCCGCCGACCTGCGCGCCCCGGCGCTCTCCCTGGTGACGATCCACTTCGACCTGGAGCCGCCGGCCACGGCCCAGGCCCGGTGAACGGACGCTTGTCCGGCGCGGCGGACGTGGCCGGGCGAATTGCGGCGGGCGGCGGCTCCGTCGTATCTTGTGCCGGGGGAGAAACGGCCGCCGCCTGACCTCCTCGCCTCCGCTCCAGACCCTCTTCGAAGCCATCCCGGTCCCGATCTTCCACAAGGACGCGGCCGGCGCGTACCGGGGGTGCAACCGCGCCTTCGAGGAGTACCTGGGCCTGCCGCGCGAGCGGATCCTGGGCCGGACGGTCGAGGAGATCTCGCCGCCCGAGCTGGCCCGGATCTACCGCCGCGCCGACGAGGAGCTCCTCGCCCGCGGCGGCACGCAGGAGTACGAGACCCAGGTGCGCTGGGCGGACGGCTCGCTGCGGGACGTCATCTTCCGCAAGGCGGTCTTCGTGAACGAGGACGGCAGCGTGGCCGGGCTGGTGGGCAGCATCCTCGACATCACCGCGCGCAAGCGGGCGGAGGCGGCCCTGCGAGAGAGCGAGGCGCGCCTGGCGCTGGCGGACCGGCTCTCCTCGCTGGGCACGCTGGCGGCCGGCGTGGCCCACGAGATCAACAACCCGCTGGCCTACGTGATGGCCAACCTGGAGTTCGCCCGGCGCGACATCTACTGCGGCGCGAGCCCGGAGCTGGCCCAGGCCCTCGCGGACGCCGCCGACGGGGCGGCGCGCGTCTGCCGCATCGTCCAGGACCTGAAGGGCTTCGCGCGGGCGGACGAGGACAGGGCCGAGGTGGACGTGGCGCACGTGCTCCGCTCCACCGCCAACCTGGCGCGCGCCGAGGTCCGGCGCCGCGGGCGGCTGGTGGTGGATCTGCCGCAGGCGCTCCCGATGGTGCCGGCCAACGCGTCCCGGCTGGCGCAGGTCTTCCTCAACCTGCTCGTGAACGCGGCCCAGGCGCTCCCGGAGGGCGATCCGGACCGGCACGAGGTGCGCCTGCGCGCCCGGGTCGCCGGCGGCCAGATCGTGGTGGAGGTGGAGGACACCGGCGCCGGCATCGACCCCGACATTCAGGGGCGCATCTTCGACCCGTTCTTCACCACCAAGCCGGTCGGGATCGGCACCGGGCTCGGGCTCGCCATCAGCCATCGGATCGTGGCCGACCTGGGCGGCGTGATCGACGTCTGGAGCACGCCCGGCGAGGGGGCGACGTTCCGGGTCAGCCTGCCGATCGCCGGGGCGGCGGCGGGCTCGGCCGCCTGAGGGCGCCACGTGGCCGCCCCTCCCCGGCCCTCCCCACGCGGTGGGGAGGGAGAGCAGCATGGTCCGCAGGATGTCGAAGTGGAACCGAGGTCCACTCCTTTCCCTCTCCCGCGGAGCGGGCAGGGAGCAGCACACCCCTGAAGGCCACTCCTTCCCCTCTCCCGCGGAGCGGGGGAGGGTCGGGGAGGGGGTGAGCCGAGAGGCCCCGCCTCACCCCTCGCAGCGCCAGAACGCCGTCGCGACCAGGGTGCGCTTCTCCTTCACCTGCACGCGGCGCTTCAGCTCGGCGAGCGCCCGGTCCTTCTCGCCGTAGCGCTTCGCCTCCGAGGCCCGCAGGTCGTCGAGCTTGCGCCGGTACTCCCGCTCCGCGCGCTCGAGCAGGGCGCGCCGGTCGCGCAGCGGCAGATCCACCTTGTCGTGCAGCGCGCCCCGGGCCTTCTCCCAGGCGGCGCGCGCCTCGTCGGCGGCGCGCCGGGGGGCGGTGAGCGAGTCCTCCACCGAGCGGTCCCAGCGCTCGCGCGACTCGTCGTAGGCGGTCCCGGTGCGCTCCTGGAACTCGCTCACCAGCCGCGAGCAGACCTGGGCCAGCCCGTCCTCCTGGGCCTTGCCGATGGAGAGGGCGCCGCCGCGCGGCGCGGAGCGCGTCTCGCGCGCCGGCAGCCCGGCGAAGGCCTCCGCCTCCTCCTGCGGCAGCAGGTGGTAGGCCTCGCCGTCCGACCAGAGGATGACGTGGATCACCTTCTCCTCGGAGACCACGCCGTCGAGCCCGATCTTGTAGACGAACCACCAGCCCTCGCGGCCCGCCAGCTCCGCGAGGCGCTCCGGCAGCGCCGCCGGGTCGAGCTCCAGGAACGAGACCGCGTCCTGCGGCCGGGCGCGCACCGCGTCGGCGGCGGCCCGGGCCAGCCGCGCCCGGCGGGCCTTGCTGCGCGGGCCGGGCAGGGGGACCACCTCGGTCTCGGGCAGCGGCTGCGGCGCCTCGCCCTCGAACACCGCCTGCACCAGCGCCTCCTCCTGCGCCTCCCGCCGCGCCACCGCCTCGCGCGCCTTCTGCTCGGCGACCCGGAGCTTCCCCCGCACCTCGCCGTCGAAGCGCTCGAAGAGCAGCGCCCGGGCGGCGGCCAGCCGGGCCTCGATGCGCTGATCGAGCTCCCCGCGGAGCTTGGCGAAGGCCTGGTCGATCTCCTCGCCGGAGCGGCAGGACTGGTAGATGTCGAGGACCCGCTTCTCGAAGTCCACCCCCGAGCCGAGCGCGCCCAGGATCTCGTCCGAGGCGCCGAAGACGCCGTCGAAGAGCGCCAGCTTCTGGGAGAGCAGGTCGTAGAGCCGGGCGTCGGCGGCGTTCTGCCGGTTGAGGAAGTTCAGCACCAGCACGTCCCGCTGCTGGCCGTAGCGGTGGCAGCGGCCGATGCGCTGCTCCACCCGCTGCGGGTTCCAGGGCAGGTCGAAGTTGACGACCAGGTTGCAGAACTGGAGGTTCAGCCCCTCCGCCCCGGCCTCCGTCATGATGAGGATCTGGCTCTCGTGCCGGAACTCCTCGACCAGCCCCTGCCGCTTGTCGGCCCCGCCGCAGTCGCCGGAGAGGCAGGTGACCGAGTAGCCCTTCGACTCGAGCAGCCGGGCCAGGTAGTCCTGGGTGCGCCGGAACTCGGTGAAGATCACCGCCTTCTGCGGCCAGCCGCAGGCGCGCGCCACCGTGAAGGCCCGGTCCACGCCGCGCACCAGGGCGTCGCACTTGGCGTTGGAGGTGATGCCGCGGGCCAGCCGGGCGCAGTCGCGCAGCTCCTGCAGCTCGGCCTTCATCTTCGCGACCGCCACCGGCCCGGAGGGCGACTGGTAGTCGTAGGCGTCCTCCGGCAGCTCCTCGAGCTCGTCCTCGAAGCCGGCCAGCTCGAGCTCCAGGGAGGCCTGCGCGGCGCACTCCGCCCCGGCGAGCTTCTCGTCGAGCGCGTCGGCGAGCTTCTCGAGCGTGTGCGACAGCGCGAAGGAGGAGGAGGCCAGGATCTTCCGGTAGACGAGGACGAAGAGCGCGCGGCGCCCGGGCGGGATGGCGTAGGTGTCCTCGCGCCGCAGGTACTCGCTCACCCGGTCGTACAGCTCCTGCTCGCGCGGCGTGGGGGCGAAGTCCTCCACCAGCGAGCGGCGGGCGGTGAACTTCACGTACTCCTTCACCTGCCGCCGCAGCGTCCGCACCACCACCGGCGCGAGCCGCGCCTGCAGGTCGGCCGCCTTCTCCTCGGTCATCTCCCCGGTGGCGTACTGCAGCCGGAAGGCCTCCTCCGGGCCGAGCAGGGCGTCGTCGATGAAGGCGGTGAGCCCGAGCAGCTCCATGAGGTCGTTCTGGAGCGGGGTGGCGGTGAGGAGCAGCTTGGGGCACTTGCGCAGCGCCTTGCGCAGCGCCTGCCCGGTCTTGTGGTCGCGCTTGTAGGCGTTCCGGAGCCGGTGGGCCTCGTCGATGACCGCGAGGTCCCAGGGCACGCGCTCGAGCTGGTCGGCGCGGAGGGCGGCGAACTGGTGCGAGCAGATGACGATCCCGCCGGTGTCGAAGGGGTTGAGGCGGAGCCCGTGCTTCTCCGCGGCCCGCGCCCGCTCCCCGTCCACCACCTCCGAGTCGAGCGCGAACTTGCTGCGCAGCTCGTCGCGCCACTGCGCGCGCAGGGACGAGGGCACGAGGATGAGGATCCGCCCGCGCCCCTCGGCGGCGAGCTGGGCGAGGACCAGGCCGGCCTCGACGGTCTTCCCGAGCCCCACCTCGTCCGCGAGCACCGCGCCGCCGGTGGGCAGCGCCGAGAGGGCGAAGGCCGCGGCCTCGATCTGGTGGGGGTTGAGGTCGACCGCCGACTGGGCCAGCGCCGGCGCCAGCCGCGACGCGCCGGAGCCCGAGCGCGCGGTGAGCGCTTCCGCGCTGACGCGCTGGTGGAAGCGGGTGAGCCCCGCGCCCTTGCCCACGACCTGCTCCGCGCGCTCGCGCGCGACCGAAACGACCGACCCCATCCGTCCGCCTCCATCCCACCGACACCTGCCGCCCGCGCTCCCCCGAAACCGGAGCGCTCGCCAGCGGCGCAGGCGGCCACTCTAGCCGATCCGCCGGCCGGGCGTGAGGGCGAACGGCAGGCGCACATGGGCTCCCGCCGTTTGACGCCGGGGCCGCGCCGGTCTACATGGACCGGATGCAGGTCAAGCTCAACGGCGAGATCCGCGAGCTCCCCGACGCCCTCTCGGTGGCCGGGCTGCTCGCCCACCTCGGCATCAAGCCGCAGCGGGTGGCCATCGAGGTGAACGAGGCGGTGGTCACGAAGGATCGCTACGAGAGCCACAAGCTCGCGACCGGCGACTCGGTCGAGATCGTCGCCTTCGTCGGAGGAGGGTAGTGATGGACGGGTGGAGCCTGGGGAAGCACCAGTTCACGAGCCGGCTGCTGGTCGGCACCGGGAAGTACCGCGACTTCCCCACCATGAAGGCGGCGCTCACCGCCTCGGGCGCGGAGGTGGTCACGGTGGCCGTGCGGCGGCTCGACCTCTCCAAGCAGGGGGCGGAGTCGCTCCTCTCCTGGGTCCCCGAGGGGATGAAGCTCCTCCCCAACACCGCCGCCTGCTTCACCGCCGACGAGGCCGTCCGGACCGCGCGGCTCGGGCGCGAGCTCGACATGGGCGACCTGGTCAAGCTGGAGGTCATCGGCGACAAGCGCACCCTCTTCCCGGACGTCGAGGAGCTGGTCAAGGCGGCTCGCGTGCTGGTGAAGGAGGGCTTCACCGTGCTGCCGTACACCAACGACGATCCGGTGACGGCGAAGAAGCTCGAGGACGCCGGCTGCGCGGCGGTGATGCCGCTCGGCGCCCCCATCGGCTCCGGCCTCGGCATCCGCAACCCGTACAACATCCGGATCATCATGGAGACGGTGCGGGTGCCGGTGCTGGTGGACGCCGGCGTCGGCACCGCCAGCGACGCCGCGCTGGCGATGGAGCTCGGCGCCGTGGCGGTGCTCATGAACACCGCCATCGCCGAGGCGAAGGACCCGGTGATGATGGCCGAGGCGATGCGCGACGGCGTGGCCGGCGGCCGGAAGTCCTTCCTGGCCGGGCGCATCCCGATGAAGCTGCACGCCGCGGCGTCGAGCCCCATGAGCGGGCTCATCGGGACCTGAGCCGCCGGGGGCGCACCCCCTCCCTGACCCTCCCCCGCTTCGCGGGAGAGGGGAGGAGCCTGCCCGCGGGCCTTCGCGGCCTCGGAGCTGCCCGGCGGCCGGCGGCCCTACAGGCGCGCCACCGGCTCGATCCGCCGCACCGACTCGACCTCGAGCCGGAAGACGCGCGAGGGCTTCCCCCAGTTCCCCGCCGAGAAGCCGCCCGAGATCTTCTCGAAGGCGGTGGGGTTCTGGTGCGGCGAGAACTCCTCCACCACGCCGCGGACCTGGAAGCCGTCGTACCGATCGAGGTCGACGATGGCGCGGGTCTCGCGCTGGTTGACCTTGAGGTTCATGTAGGTCTTCAGGGCGAGCCCGTCGCCGTGGTAGAGCGCCAGGCGCCCTCCGCGGAGCTCCCAGTGGTAGATGAACCGCGGCGAGATGTTGGCCTGCACGCCCACGCCCACCAGGGCGGCCCGGACCCCTCCGACGGTGTCGAGCACCTCGTCGTACGGGATCTGCTCGAAGAACTTCATCGTGTACGGGCTGTGGTGGACGGTGAAGATCTGGGCGCCCTTCACCCGCAGGTTGCCCTCGGCGGTCTTCTCGAAGAGCGCCGACAGGGGCTCACCCGGCTCGGCGTTGCGGCTCTTGATCTGGAAGCCCTGGTACTGCGAGACGTTGGTGACGTGGACCGTCAGGCACTCCTGCGGCTCGGGCAGCCGGGGGAGGTCGCCCCGCAGCTCCACGCTCAGCTGGCTGCCCTGGCCATCGGGGTCGAGGCGCACCAGCGGGTGGACCGAGACCTCCGCGTAGCTGCCGGGCTGGGCGGTGGTGCCCATGAAGCTCAGCACCTTCTCGTACTGGACGGTGCTGAACCAGGGGGCCTGCCTCACCTTCTGTTCTTCCAGGAAATCGACGACACTCTGAAGGTCGGTCGGCAAGAAGCTCTCCTCTTCCCGGGGGCCAGGGGGCCCTCGGAGGCTTAGCAATGGCACTTCCGGCTGTCCACCTGATAACGGACCGGCGGCTCGTCCCGGATCTGGCGGGTGCCGCGCGCCGCGCCCTGCGGGGGCTTCCTCCCCGCGCGGCGGCGATCCACCTGCGCGAGAAGGATCTCGGCGGCGCGGAGCTGCTGCGGCTCGCGCGCGCGCTCGCCGCCGTCTGTCGCGAGACCGGGCAGTTGCTGCTGGTGAACGACCGGGTGGACGTGGCCCTCGCCGGCGGGGCCGACGGGGTGCACCTGCCTTCGCGCGGGCTCTCCGCGGCCGACGCGCGCCGGCTGCTCGGGGCGGGGAAGCTCATCGGGCTCTCCTGCCACTCGGCCGCCGAGGTGCGGCGCGCCCGGGACGAGGGGGCGGACTACGCCACCTTCGGCCCGGTCTTCGACACGCCCTCGAAGCGGCCGTACGGGCCCCCGGTCGGGCTCGAACCTCTCTCGCAGGCGGCCCGCCTCGGCCTCCCGCTGGTGGGGCTCGGCGGCGTCGAGCCGGGAAACGCGGCCGAGGTCTTCGCGCGCGGCGCGCGCGGGGTGGCCTGCATCCGGGCCTGGCTCGAGGCGCCCGACCCGGCCGGCGCGGTGCGGGCGCTCGCGAGCGCCGCGAACCCCGCGGGCTCGGCGCGGCTCGAACCGGGCGGACCCCGACGGGAGGAACCATGAGCCAAGGCCACCACCACGAGCACGGATCGCACGGCCACCACCACGAAGGGCGCGACGCGCACGGCAACCCGAAGGACCTCGCCGCCTACGTGGCGAAGCAGGAGGACCCGTCCCGCGACGAGTGGCAGAAGCCGGACGAGGTCCTGCGCGCCCTCGGCACGGCGCCGGGCGAGGTGGTCTGCGACGTCGGCGCCGGGCCGGGCTACTTCGCGCTGCGGCTGGCGCGCGCCGTCGCTCCCGGGGGCTCGGTCCACGCGCTCGAGGTCGAGCCGGAGATCCTGAAGGCCCTCGAGCAGCGGATCGCCGCCGCGGGGCTCCACAACGTGCACCCGCGCCTGGTGCGCGGCGGCGACCTGCCGCTCCCGCCCGAGCCCTGCGACCTGATCCTGATCGCCGACGTCTTCCACCACTTCCCGGACGGTCCGGCCACGCTGCGGGCGCTGGCCTCGCGGCTGCGCCCCGGCGGGCGCATCGCCAACCTCGACTTCCACCAGGGAGAGCTGCCGGTGGGGCCCGGCCCCGATCACAAGGTCTCGCGCGAGGACTTCCTCGCCGCCGCCCGCGCGGCCGGCCTCGAGGTGGTCGTGGAGCACCGCTTCCTCCCCTACCAGTACCTCTTCGTGCTGCGGCCGGGCGCCGGGCGTCCCTGACCACCTGCTCCCCTCGCTCGCGGAGCGGGGGAGGGGAGGCCGGCGGGGCTTGTCCCCTGGCCACCTCCTTCCCTCTCCCGCGGAGCGGGGGAGGGTCAGGGAGGGGGTGCGCCGAGCGGAGATCCCGGGGCCCGGTGCCGCCGGGGCAAGAGCCGCCCCGGCCCCCAGGCCGCCACCGCGGCGGCGGCCGCCAGCATGGGCAGGTCGCGCGCCACCGTTCCCCAGGTGGCGAGCTCGGCCCCCCCGAAGCACCCGCAGCGCAGGTCGATGCCGCGCAGGAGCGCCTGCGAGAGGCCGGCCACGAAGGCCGCGAGG
>JAJXVM010000114.1 GCA_021782135.1 Myxococcales bacterium
CGCTACCTCGGCGACGAGCGCGGCGGGCCCCTTGACGTGCGCCTGCTGCTCCTCATGTGCCAGCACTGCACCAACGCGCCCTGCGAGCCGGTCTGCCCGGTCTACGCCACCTACCACACGCGCGAAGGGCTCAACGCGCAGGTCTACAACCGCTGCGTCGGGACCCGCTACTGCTCGAACAACTGCCCGTACAAGGTGCGGACCTTCAACTGGCGCGACGCGCAGATCCGCAAGCCGCTCCAGTTGCAGCTCAACCCCGACGTCACGGTCCGCTCGCGCGGCGTGATGGAGAAGTGCACCTTCTGCGTCCAGCGGATCCGCCACGCCGAGAACCAGGCCGCCGTGGAGCACCGCCCGCTCGCGGACGGGGAGATCGTGCCTGCCTGCGCCCAGACCTGCCCCGCGCAGGCCATCGTCTTCGGCGACGCCAAGGATCCGGGCTCACGCGTCAGCCGCCTCTCCCGCGAGCCGCGCGCGTTCCGGGCGCTCGAGGAGACCAACAGCCAGCCGGCCGTCGCCTACCTGGCGCGGGTCGCCGAAGGGAAGGAGCCGTGACCTCCCGCGAGGCCGCGTTCCGCCGGATCGAGGACGCCGCCCGCGCGGCGCACGGGCCGCCCGGCCCGGCGTACTTCCTGGCCCTGGCCATCGCCGGCGGCACCGCGGCGTTCGGCGGCTGGGCCTACTCCCTCATCGTGCGCGGGGGGCTGCACTGGACCGGGCTGGAGCGGCCCGGGATGTGGGGCAACCTCATCACCGACTTCGTGTTCTGGGTGGGCATCGCCCACTCGGGCACGCTCATCAGCGCCATCCTCTTCCTGTTCCGGGCGCGGTTCCGGACCGCCGTCTACCGGGTCGCCGAGATGATGACGGTCTTCGCGGTGATGACCGCCGGGCTCTACCCCATCTTCCACCTCGGCCGGCCGTGGTTCGCCTACTGGCTCCTCCCGTACCCGAACCAGCGGCTGCTCTGGCCCAACTTCCGCTCGCCGCTCATCTGGGACGTCTTCGCCGTCTCGACCTACCTCATCGTCTCCACGATCTTCCTCTTCGTCGGGGTGGCGCCGGACGCGGCGGCGCTGCGCGACCGCGAGCCCCCGGGGTGGCGCCGCAAGCTCTACGGCGCGCTGGCGTTCGGCTGGCGCGGGACCGACGAGCAGTGGCGGCACTACACGCGGGCGTACCTGTTCTTCGCCGCCTTCGCGACGCCGCTGGTGGTGTCGGTCCACAGCGTGGTCTCGTGGGACTTCGCGGTCTCCATCCTCCCGGGCTGGCACTCCACCCTCTTCCCGCCGTACTTCGTGGCCGGCGCCATCCTCTCGGGGGTGGCGATGGTGATCACCATCCTCGTGCCGCTGCGGAAGGCGTTCCGGCTGGAGGAGCTCATCACCCAGCGCCACCTCGACATGCTCTGCCGGCTGGTGATCCTGACCTCCCTCATCGTCACCTACTCCTACGCGACCGAGCTCCTGCTGGCCGTCCGCGAACCGGCGAGCGACCCGGAGCGCGGCACCTTCCTGTACCGGCTCGGCGGCGACTACGCGCCGCTCTGGTACCTCATGGTCGCCTGCAACTGCCTCGGCCCCGCGCTCCTCTTCCTGCGCCGGGTGCGGGAGCGGCCGGCGGCGCTGCTCGCCATCTGCGTCCTGGTGAACGTGGGCATGTGGCTCGAGCGCTTCAACATCGTGGTCACCTCGCTCGCCCACGACCGGCTCCCCTTCGACTGGCGGGTCTACACGCCGAGCTGGGTCGAGTGGGCCATGACCTTCGGGGCCTTCGGCTGGTTCTTCTTCCTGTTCCTGCTCGGCTTGAAGCTCGTCCCGCCCATCTCGATCGCCGAGCTGAAGGAGGAGCACGCGCACGGCGAGGCCGGCGCCGGGCTCGCCGGAGAGGAGCCCCATGCGCCCTGAACCGGGGTTCCTGGCGACCTACCTCGAGCCGGCCCAGGCGGCGCGGGCGGTGGCGGCGCTCCGGGCGCGCGGCCAGCGAGACGTCCGCGTCGCCGCGCCCGCGCCGTTCCCGGAGCTGATGGCGGCCTTGCGGGCGCCGCCCAGCTTCGTCGGCTGGATCACCTTCCCGGGCGCGCTGCTCGGGCTCACGGGCGGCCTGCTGCTCACCATCCTGACCTCGCTCACCTGGGCGGAGGTGACCGGCGGCAAGCCCGTCGTCTCCCTCCCGCCGTTCATCGTCATCACCTTCGAGCTCACCGTGCTCGTCGGCTCGCTCGCCAACCTGCTGGCGCTGGTGATCGGGGCCCGGCGGGGCCTCCGGCGCGGGCACTTCGCCCAGGGCGGGCCGTTCACCCGCGACCGGATCGGGATCTTCTGCGCCGGCGTCGATCCGGCCGTGGAGCGGCTCCTTCGAGAGAGCGGCGCGGAGGAGGTGACCCGTGTCCCCTAGGCGGCGCACCGCGCTCCTGGCGCTGCTCTGCGCCGGGTGCTCCAACGACTGGCGCACCGACATGTGGTACCAGCCCTCGGTGCGGGCCGAGGACGCGCCCAGGCCGGAGCCGGAGCGCTCCGTCCCGCTCGGCGCGGGCCCGGCCTACGAGAGCCGAGACGACACCGAGGCGCTGGTGAACCCGGTCCCTCCGAGCCCCGAGGTGCTGGAGCGCGGGCGCGCCATCTTCCTCTCCCGCTGCTCCCCGTGCCACGGCCGCGAGGGACACGGCGGCGGGCCGGTGTCGAAGTTCTTCCCGCCGGCCCCCGACCTGGCCTACGCGACGGTCCGCGCGCGGAGCGACGGCTTCCTCTGGGGCACCATCACCTTCGGCGGCAGGGCCATGCCGCCCCAGCGGGAGGGGCTCACCGCCCGAGACCGCTGGGCGCTGGTGGACTACGTGCGCGCCATCCAGGGGAGGAGCCCGTCCCGATGACCTACGCGCTGCTTCGCCGGCCCGAGACCGGCCTCGGCCGGCCGATGGCGCTCCTTGGGTGGAGCGCGGTCGGGCTCGGGCTGCTGGCCTTCCTGCTCGGCCTCGTCCTCGGCCGCCCGGACGCGGTCTTCGCCGCGCTCGACGCCAGCTGGCTCTTCTTCGCCGGCCTGGCGGCGGGGGGCGTGGCCCTGGCGGCGGCCTTCCTGCTGACCGGTGGCCGCTGGGCCGAGCCGCTCGTCCCCATCGCGCTGGCCTGCGAGGCCTTCTTCGCGCCGGCGCTGGGGCTGCTGGCCGTGCTGCTGCTCGGCGCGCGCCACCTCTTCCCCTGGGCGGCGGCCTCCGGCGCGACGCGGCTCCTGGGCGCCGGGATCCGGCTGATCGTCGCGACCGGGGCGCTCTTCGCCCTGGGCCGGCGGCTGGCCGAGCGGGCCCGCCGGAGCCACCCCGCCGCGCGGGAGCGGGGCTCCGCCGCCGTCCTGTACGTCCTCGCCTACGCCGTGGTGCTCTCGCTCTGGGCGTTCGAGCTGGTGATGGAGCTGGCCGGGGGGCCGCCGGCCACCGTGCTGCCGGCGTACTACTTCCTGGGCGCCTTCCTCTCCGGACTTTCCTGGGTCGCCCTCGTCGCGACCCTGCGCGGAGCGGCCGACGGCGACGCGCGCCACGACCTCGGGAAGCTCCTCTTCGGCTTCATCGTGGTCTGGAGCTACCTGCTCTGGGCCCTCTTCCTCGCCACCTGGTACGCCAACGTGCCGGAGGAGTCGGTGCTGCTGCTCCGGCGCTGGCGAGGCCCCTGGCGCCCGGTGAGCGGGGCGGTGCTCGTCGCGGTCTTCGCCTGGCCGTTCTGGCTGCTCTTCTCGGAGCGGCTGAAGCGCCGCCGGGGGACGCTCGCGCTCGGGGCCGCCACCATCCTGCTCGGGCTCTGGGGAGAACGGTTCCTGCTCGTGCTCCCGTCGCTGCGGCTCGAGGGCGGGGCCGTCGCCCTCGCGCTCGGGGCGGGCGTGTCGCTCGGGGTGGCCGGGCTCTTCTTGCTGAGCTTCGGCGCCCGGCTGGCCGCGGCGGGGGAGGGCAGGGCGCCCGGCGGATGAACCCTCGACGCGGGGCGTCCTACGGGGCCGGCGCGGGCGCGGGCGAAGGCGCGGCCGTGGGCGTGGGCGCCTTGGGCCGGACGTCGGAGCGCACCAGCTTGATCTCGATGCGCCGGTTGGCGCTGCGCCCTTCGGGCGTGGTGTTGGGCTGGCGCGGGTGGGTGTCCCCGTAGCCGACGACCTCGAGCCGGCGCGGGTCGACGCCGCTGGCCACCAGGAGCTTGACCACGCTCTGCGCGCGGGCCGCCGAGAGGTGCCAGTTGCTCGGGAACTCCTCGGTCTGCATGGGGACGTCGTCGGTGTGTCCCTCGACGCGGATGGCGTTGGGCAGCTTCGCCAGGATGGCCCCCGCCTTCTCGAGCGCCACCCGCCCGGCGTCGGTCAGCACCGCCGCGCCGCTCGCGAAGGTGACGTTGGACGAGAGCCCGACCGTCACCTCGGTCTCGGTGGTGTCGACGAAGGTGTTCTTGTCCTTGAACTGCGCCGCGATCTCGCGGGCCGCCTTCTCGAGGTCCTCGCGGGGCGGCTCCTGGCGGATGACCTTGCCGTTCGCGGTGACCGTCTGCAGCGCCTTCACCAGCTCCTCCTGGTGGCTGCCGGTCATGAGCGTGAAGGAGAACATGAGCAGGAAGAACGCCAGCAGCAGCGTCGTCATGTCCGAGTAGGTGATGAGCCAGAACGAGGTGATGTCCTCGTCCTCCTCGTGCTCCGGCCTGGACAGCTTGATCGCCACCTCAGCCTCCGATGACCACGATCTCGACGCGCCGGTTCAGCGCGCGGTGATCGGCGCTGTCGTTGGCGATGATGGGGTGGAACTCGCCGTACCCCGAGGCGGACAGCCGCGCCCTGGAGATCCCCTGATCCTCGAGGTAGCGCACCACGGAGATGGCGCGGGCGGTGGAGAGCTCCCAGTTCGAGGGGAAGCGGGCCGACTGGATGGGCACGTCGTCGGTGTGCCCCTCGACCCGGAGCGGGGAGGGCACCTTCCCGAGCACCTTCACCAGCCCCCCGAGCACCTCCCGGGCGTCGCCGGTGAGGGTGGCCTGCCCCGGGTCGAAGAGGATGGCGCTCTTCATGCGGATCACCAGCCGGTCCGCGGCGCGGTCGATGGCCATCGCGTCGCGGAACTTGCTCTCCTGGACGTACTTCTCGACGTCGCGGACCGTCTTCTCGAGCTGCGCCTGGCGGCCGTCCGACTTCGCCTCGGCCGGCGACTCCTTCAGCCCCACCACCGTCACCATGAGGATGGAGAAGATGAGGAGCTGCGTCATGAGGTCGGCGTAGCTGTAGAGCCAGGTGGCGTCGTGGAGGGGGTTGTCCTGATCCCCATCGTCCTCGACCCGGCGCGGCGGCGGACGGAGGCTCACGCGCCGGCCTTCAGCGAGAAGACCTCCAGCGTCTCCCGCACGTTCTCGGGGTTCTCGCCGAGGCGGATGGCGAGGAGGCCGGCGACGATCTGGTCACGGACCAGCCGCTCGTCGAGGTCCATGGTGCGCACCTTTCCGGCGAGCGGCAGGAAGAAGAGGCCGGCGAGCAGCACGCCGTAGAAGGTCGCCATGAGGGCCACCGACATGCCCTGGCCGATGGCGCGCGGGTCGGTGAGGCCCTTGAGCATCTGGATGAGGCCGATGAGGGTGCCGACCAGGCCGAACATCGGGGAGTAGGTGCCCATGAGCCGGAACATGCGCTCGGCGGCGCGCCGCTTCTCCGAGAGGATGTCGGACTCGAGCCGGAGCAGGTCCTCGATGCGCTGGGGCTCGACCCCGTCCACCACCAGCTGGAGCCCCTTGGCGAGGAACGGATCGCGCAGCCCGAGCTGCTCCGGGTCGATGGAGGAGGCGCCTCGCGCCTTGGCCTGGCGGGCGAGCTGCACCAGCTCCTCGACCACCAGGCGCGGCGGCGCCGAGGTGCGGACGAACATCCGGTTCACCGCCGACAGCGCGTGGACGATGGTGCTCCGCGACGACGAGAGCGTGGTCGCCGCGAAGGTGCCGCCGACGGCGATCATCAGCGCGACGTAGTTCGTGAAGATGGTGTAGTTGCCACCCTTGAAGACGACCGCCAGGTAGACGATGACGACGCCGAAGATGAGCCCGAGGTAGGTGGTGGTGCGCACGAGAGGTTCCTTCCGTTACTTGAACTCGGCGGCGTGGTCCTTGAGGGCCTGCGCCACGGCGGTGTTCTTGGGGTCGAGCTCCAGCGCCTTCCGCCACTCTGCGGAGGCGAACGCCGGCTGCTGGAACAGGTAGTAGAGCGAGCCGAGGAAGGCGTGGCCGAGGGAGATCTCGGGCACCTCGCGGGTGGCGGACTTCATCTTCTCGAGCGCCGAGAGCGGGTCGCCGTCCATGTAGGCGATGAGCCCGGTGGCCATGTTGCGGTAGCCGTGGATCCGCTGCTCCACCAGCTCCGCGCCCTTCCCCGCCTGGAGCGCGGCCGCGCGACGCGCCACCAGATCGCGATCGACCCCTTCGATGGGATGATCGGTGTCGGCGAGCTCGATCGCCCGCTGGACCCAGGTGAGCCGCTTCTGCTCGGCCTGCACCGCGGCCAGGAGCCCCTCGTGCGCCTCGTCGAGCGAGGGGCCGGAGAGCCGGACCAGCTGGCGGCGCGCCTGCGCCCGATCGAGCTTCCCGTCGAAGAAGGCGCGCACCGTCTCCATGAGCGACTCGGCGAGCGCCTCGGCGGTCGCCATGGACTCGTTGCGTTCCTTGAGGATCCCGAGCGAGAGCCGCAGCTGGGCCTGCCCGGCTCCTTCGGTCTGCCACTCGAGCGGCGCGCTGGCGTCGCGCGGGCTGGTGGCGTGGCCGGGGAGGAGGAATTCGAAGACGTCGTTCTGCGCCGCCGGCGCGGCGCCGAGGGTGAGTGCGAGGGCGAGGGCGATCGGCGTCATGGTCGGGCTTTGGCTAGGCGGCGGGGCGGAGGCGGAACTCGCCGGAGGCCTGCAGCTTGCGGATGGCGCCCTCCATGAGCTTTCGGGCCGCCTCGACCTCGGAGGCCGGCTTCTCGACGACCGCCTGGGTCTCCGCCTCGAGGATGGCCGCGAGCCGCTTCGAGACCGAGCGCATCACCGCCTCGCGCAGCGCGTCGGGGGCGCCGACGAGCGCGGTGGCCACGGTGGACGGGTCCACGGCAGTGACGACGCGGCGGATGGTGGCGTCCTCGAGCCGGGCCAGGTCCTCGAACAGGAACATCCGCCGCCGCACCTCGCGCGCCAGGTCCGGGGCGCTGGCGGCGAGCGCGTCGAGCAGCGCGTGCTGGGCCTCCTCCGGCGCCTGCGCCAGGAGGTCGGCCAGCCGGGCGTCGCCGCCGAGCGACACGCGGCTGCGGACGCGATCGAGCTCGACCTGCACCCGGATCTCCATCTCCTGGAGCGCGGTGCGAGGCACCACCCGCGCCTTGCCGAGCGTGAGGGCCAGCTGGACCCGGCGCGCCGGCGGGAGCTGGGTGAAGATGCGCCCCACCGCGTCGGCGTCGAGCCCCACCTGGTCGAGCACGGCCGCGGCGACCTCCGGTTCCAGGGCGGCGATGAGCTCGGCCATCTCCTCGGCGCGGGCGCCGCGGAGGAAGGCGAAGGCGCGGGTGCCGTCCTCGTCGAGCACCGCGGCCTGGGCGAGCGAGACCGCTCCCGCCTCCTCGTTGGCGGCGTCCTCGGACGCGCTCTCGCCCTCGCCGCGGTTGTCCTCCATGGTGATCCGGCTCTGGGCGGCCTGGTTCGAGCGGCCGGCCGCGAGCCCGAAGGCCAGGATCAGGGTGGCGAGCAGGGCCGTTCCGCAGACCAGGAGGAGCCAGGCGGGCACGCCGCCGCTCGTCACCTTGGCCGCCAGCGGCTTCGGCGGGAGCTCGGAGAAGGTCAGGGTGTCGCCCCGGGAGGCGTCGATGCCGGCGAGCTCGGAGGCGACCTCCTTCAGCCGGTCGCGCTGCCCCGCGGGCATGTCCTTGTCCACGAAGAGCTTCACTCCGATGCGATCGACCTGGGTCTCGAGCTGCCGGCGCACGTCGACGTTCTTGCGCCCGGGCAGCTTCACCGAGATGTCGGGGGCGGCGACGCCCGTGAGCGGCTTGTCGATGGTGCCGAGCCCGGGGAGGGTCATCGCCTTGTGCGAGCCGATCTTCATCTCCCCGTCCGCCTCGCCGTCCTTCTGCACGACCTGGTGCACCTCGCCGCGCATGTCGACCTGCACCGCCACGTAGACCTCGTGGGGGAAGGCCATCGGCTGCAGCCGCTCCTCCATCCAGTTCGAGAGCTGCTTCTGGAGCTGGATGCGAGTGGAATAGACCTCGGCGATGCGATCCCCCGGGCCGGCGAGGGCGGGGAAGGCGAGGAGCATCGCGGCTGCGACGGCGGCGGTTCGAGTGAGTCGGTGCATGAGGTTCGGTCTGGGCCGCCTGGCGGCGACCCACCCCTCCATGGGCTGGTTCGACCCCTGGTCTGTACCATGCCGGGTCGACCTCCCGCCTCCCGTTTCGACCGCCAAAATCGGTAGAACGACTTTGATCCAGGCAAATTAGGCCGTTTTTTGGTACAAGTTGGACTTCACCGCTCCATGACCGGAGGGAAGCGACATGAAGGCGAGCCAGAGTGCCATCGAGCCCATCGTCGCCGAGCTCTGCGCTCCTCTGCCGGGCCTGCCGCTCCAGCCCGGAAACGGCGGCCGGCGGGTGCTGCCGTCGCGCGACGTGGTGGTGGCGGCGGTGGAGGGGCTCCGGTCGGTCTTCTTCCCCGGCTACTTCGGCCGCCCGGATCTCCACGACGAGAGCCTGCACTTCTACGTCGGCGCCACCCTCGACCGAGCCCTGCGCGAGCTGCAGCAGCAGGTGCGGCGCGGCATCGCCTTCTCCGAGCGGCACGACTTCGAGACCTGCGAGCACTGCACCCAGCGGGCAGAGGCGGTGACGCGCGCCTTCATGGGGCGGTTGCCGGAGGTCCGGCGCAAGGTGGCCTCCGACGTGGAGGCGGCCTACGAGGGCGACCCGGCGCTGAAGAGCCGCGACGAGGCGATCTTCAGCTACCCCGGCATCCTGGCGGTGACCAACCAGCGCATCGCCCATGAGCTGCACGTGCTCGGGGTGCCCCTCATTCCGCGCATGATCACCGAGCACGCCCACAGCCTCACCGGCATCGACATCCACCCGGGCGCCAGCATCGGCGAGAGGTTCTTCATCGACCACGGGACCGGCGTGGTCATCGGCGAGACCAGCCGCATCGGCGACCGGGTCCGGCTCTACCAGGGGGTGACGCTCGGCGCGAAGAGCTTCCCCCTCGACGAGCACGGCAACCCGATCAAGGGGATCGATCGGCACCCCATCGTCGAGGACGACGTGGTCGTCTACTCGGGGGCCACCATCCTCGGCCGGATCACCATCGGCAAGGGCTCTTCCGTCGGCGGCAACGTCTGGGTGACGCAGAGCCTGCCGCCGGGGAGCCGGGTGACGCAGGCGGAGTGCCGCGAGTCCCGGTACGAGTTCGGCGGCGGGATCTGAGGGACGGCCCCGCCCGCCTTCGCCCCGGCGAGCGCCGCCTGGAGATCGGGGAAGCGCGGCGCGGCCGGGCGGCGCCGCTCCCGGGAGTTCGCCGCTCCGGGCTCGACCGGCCGGGAAGGGTTGGAGTAGAAGGAGCCGCCTATGGCAACCCATCCCTGGCACGACGTCGCGCTGCCCCGCTACATCGAGGACCCCATCCCGGCGGTCATCGAGATCGCGCGCGGCTCGAAGGTCAAGTTCGAGCTCGACAAGACCTCCGGCCTGCTCAAGGTCGATCGCATCCTCTTCTCCGCGGTGCACTACCCCGCCAACTACGGCTTCGTCCCGCGCACCTACTGCGACGACGGCGACCCCCTCGACATCCTGGTCTTCTGCCAGGAGTCGATCGCCGGCCTCGCCATCATGCGCGCCAAGGTGATCGGCGTGATGCGCATGCGCGACGACAAGGGCGAGGACGACAAGCTGGTCGCGGTGCACGCCGACGATCCGGAGTACGCCGACTACGCCGACGTCTCGGAGCTCCCGTCGCACCGCATGCGCGAGCTGAAGCGGTTCTTCGAGGACTACAAGGCCCTCGAGAACAAGCGCGTGCTGGTCCGCGAGCCGCAGGGGCGCAAGGAGGCGCTCAAGGTGCTGCGCGACGCGATCCGGCTCTACGACGCCGAGCGGGACCGGTTGCTCGGGCTCGGGGGCGCTCCCGATCCGCGCGGCGGCAAGCGCGCCACCGGCGGCCCGAGGGGGAAGGGCGCGAGGGCGCGCGGCGGGCGGTAGCGGGTCGGCGGCAGATCG
>JAJXVM010000115.1:0-9634 GCA_021782135.1 Myxococcales bacterium
GTTCCGGGGTCGCAGCCGCAGCCGGGGGCGCCGGCGGGGCCGGTTCGGGGCGCGCCTCGCGGCCCTCGCCCCGGACCGCGGCCACGGCCGCCGAGAGCAGGGCCAGCGGCCGCGCCTCGCGGTCGAGCGTCTCCTGCACGATGCCCTGGACCTTGGCGGCCAGCGCCGCGCTCGCCCGGGGGTCCCCGTCGGCGCGGGTCACGGCCACCGGCGGGTGGAACACCACCTTCCAGCGGGAGGGCAGCGGGGCGAGCACGAGCGGGAGCCCCACGATGGAGCCGATGAACGGCTCCAGGAACTTCACCGTCCAGCCGACCGGCAGGCACTCCTCGCCGCCGAGCACCGCCACCGGGACGACCCGCGCCTCGCGCGCGGCGGCCGCCCGGACGAAGCCGCGGCTCCAGGGGCGCATCCGGTAGGCGTTCCAGAAGGTCTTGCAGTTTCCCCGCACGCCCTCCGGGCAGATCGCGAGCGAGCGGATCCCGGGCGGCAGCCGCTCCGGGTGGCGAAGCCAGCTCGCCGGCAACGCGCCCAGGCCGGAGAGCAGCGGGCCGAGCACCGGCGCCGCCAGCGCCGAGTCGTGCGCCGCGAAGTAGGGCACGTGGGCGGGCCCGAGCGCCTCGATGACCGCCAGCGAGAGGAAGAAGGCGTCGAGGGCGAACCACCCGGCGTGGTTCATCGCGTAGACCACCTGGCCTTCCCGCGGCAGGTGCTCCGCCCCCTCGACCTCGAAGGAGAAGTAGCGCGCCCCGATGGCGGCGCGCATGGCCTTGGCGACCTTCTCGGCGCGCTCCTCGCGCGGCGGGCCGATCACCGGCCCGGCGAGGCGGCCGAGCGGGAGCAGGGAGAAGGGAGGCATGGCGGGGCAACATACCCCGAGCGCCGCCGCCGCCGATCATCTCCGCGGCCGGGGCTGCCCGCCGGGACCGCGGGCGAACCACGGATGATCGTTCGCGCGGCACGGGAGGCGCGCACCCGCCGCGCCGCGCCCCCACCTTCTCGGGTTCCCCGGACACCGCCCGGAGCGCGCACGGCCCGCGCGGAGCGGGCGGCGCGCCGCCGAAGTGAGCAGGGTTCGAGGCGAGCATTCGCATGGCGGGCCGGATCGACAGGGCGAAGAGGGAAAGGGCGGCCGGGCGCGCTCCGCCGCGGCCGGTGGCCACCATCCCGGAGCTGTTCCGCGCCAGCCTCTGGCTCGGCCTGCTCGGGTTCGGCGGCGGGCTGAGCGTGCTCGGCATGATCGGCGACCTCGCCGTGCGGCGCCGGAAGTGGCTCAGCGAGCGGGAGTTCGACAACACGGCCACCATCTCGCAGATGCTCCCGGGCGGCGCCGCCGCGAACGCCCTCGCGCACATCGGGTTGCGCATGCGGGGGCTGGAGGGGGCGGTGACCGCCTACACGGGGTTCATCCTCCCGGGCGCGCTCATGATCCTGGCGCTCGCCTGGGCGTACCGGACGTTCGGCGTCGCCCCGCGGGCGGAGGTGGTGCTCTCCGGCCTCAACGCCGCGGTGGTCGGGATCATCGCCAACCTGGCGCTCAAGATGGTGCGCACCTCGGTCGGACGGCTCTGGCAGATGGTGGTCGCCGCCGGGGCGCTGCTGCTCAGCACGGCCGGGGGCGCCGGCTCGGGGGAGGTGGCGGTGCTCGGGATCGGCGCCGGGCTCTTCCTCGACCTGCCGTTCAAGCGGGCACGCCTGGCGCGGCTGCGCCGCCGGCAGCCCTCCCCCCCGGTCGCGCTCCCCGACCTGGGCGAGCCGCTCAAGCCGCTGCACGAGGAGCGCGAGGCCGCCTCGAGCCAGCGGCGCGCGACCCCGCCGCCGGCGGGGGCCTGGCTCCCGCTCCCGCTCGGGCTCGGCGTTCCGGCGAGCGCCGGGCTCCTGGCGCTGGCGGTGCTCTTCTTCCGGACCGGGCTCGGCGCCTACGGCGGGGGCTTCGCCATCGTGCCCAGCCTGCACCACAGCGCCGTGGGCGGCGGGTGGATCAGCGAGCGCGAGTTCGCGAGCGCGGTCGCGGTCGGGAAGCTCACCCCCGGGCCGGTGCTGCTGATGGCCACCTTCATCGGCTACGTGGTGAGCGGGCTGCCGGGCGCGCTGGTCGCGACCTTCACCATCTTCGCCGCGCCCTTCGCGCTGGTGGTGGTGCTCGGCAGCTGGCTGCTGCGGATGCGCTCGCGCCGGGTGGTGCGCGCCGGGCTGCGGGGGCTCACGCCCGCCGTGGTGGGGCTCATGGCGGCGGCGGCGGTGACGCTGGGGAGGTCGCTGCACGACCCGGTGGACGTCACCATCGCGGTCGCGACCGTGCTCACCCTCTCGCGCTTCGAGGTGAACCCGGCGCTGCTGCTCGCGGTGGCCGGCGCCGGCCGCTGGCTGCTGCTCGAGCTGCGGGGGATCTGACCCGGGCGCCCGTCCGCGAGGGCGGCGCGCGCGGCGCCCCGTCACGAGCCCGGACCGGGCGCCTCCTCGCGCTCGCCGATCGGATCGGCGAGGTCCCGGGCGGTGAGGAAGTCGCGCGGGAGATCGCTCGCCATCCGGCGTCGGACGGAGTCGAGCGTCAGCCGTCCCACGGGCCGGGCGTCATGGTCGATCACCAGGATGGGATCCTTCCGCCCGGGCCGGGAGAGCAGGCGATCCATCACCACGGCGAAGCGGGCCGCGGCCGGCAGGCTCTCCGCCCGGCCGAGCGGAACCCCGTCGGCGTCGCGCCGCGGCGGCGCGAGGGCCAGCGCCTGCCGCAGGTGGCGCTCCAGCCGGGCGGTGTAGAGGGAGCGCGGCTCCAGGGCGCGGCTCACCGTCACGGCGACGGCGCAGGCCAGTGCCAGCGGCGCGAGCGCGTGCAGGTCGCCGGTGAGCTCGAGCACCAGCACCACCGCCGAGATCGGCCCGTGCGTCGCGCCGGCGAGGAAGGCGCCCATGGCGACGAGGGCGTACGCCCCCGCCGGTCCGCCCGGCCAGAGGTGCTCCCAGCCCGCGCCCAGCAGCCCTCCGAGGAGGGCGCCGACGCAGATCGTGGGCGTGAAGAGGCCGCCGGGCACGCCGCTCCCCGCGCAGCAGCCGACGGCGAGGAACTTGAGCGCGGGCAGCACAGCCAGGAGCCCCAGCGGCACCGCCGCGCGGAGCGCCTCCTGGATGACGTCCTTGCCGTTCCCGAGCAGCTCCGGGAAGGGGATCGAGGCCAGGCCGAGCAGGGTGAGGGCCAGCGCCGGAGCGGGGAAGAGCCAGCCCCGCCGCGGCTCGAGGGCGTCGAACCGGTCGAAGCCGCGGACGTACAGGGCGGCCGCCGCGCCGAGCAGCGGGCCCGCCAGCGCCGCCCAGGCGAGCTGGCTCCAGCCGGTGGCGAGGTGCGGCAGCGCGTAGGTGGTGCGGTCCGGGAGGAAGAGGCGCGAGGCCGCCGCGCCGCAGACCGAGGCGAGGAGGAGCGGGGCGACCACCTCGAGCGAGAGCACGCCGAGCAGCACCTCGGCCGCGAAGAGCGCCGCGCCGAGGGGGACGTCGTAGGCGGCCGCGAACCCGGCCGCCGCTCCGCAGGCGGCGAGGAGCCGCCGCTCGGGCCCGGTGAGGCGGAAGCGCCGGGCCGCCGCCGACGACAGCGCCGCGCCCGCCTGCTCGAGCGCGCCCTCCCTCCCGAGCGAGGCGCCGAGCGCGACGACCGAGATCGCGAGCACCGCCCGCGCCAGCGTGCGCACCAGCGGGAACTCTCCCCCGTGGAACCAGATCCCGTCGGTGAGCCCCCCGCCGTGGCCGCGGATGGCGTGCCGGAGGACGTAGGCGCCGGCCCCGGCCAGCGCGCCGGCGATCGAGAGCACCAGCACCCGGTGGGCCGGCCCGGTGGCGCGCACGGAGTCGAGGAGGTTCCCCGGTCCCCACGCCACCCGCTCGAGGCCGTGCAGGATCCCGAGCAGCCCGGCCCCCGCGAGCCCCGCCCCCACCCCGACCGCCAGCACGAGCGCCCAGAAGCCGGGCGAGAGCCGCGCGGCGCGATCGGAGGATCGCTCGTTGGGCCGGCGCACCGCCGGTCCGGGCGCCGGGGCCGGGCGCGCGCCCTCCCGCCCGCGCCCGGCCGGGCCATCCGTTCTGTCGGGCGTGACGTCCTCCCGGTCCATCATGGCGGCTGGCCCGCCGCCGCGCCCCGCCCCAGGCGGCGCCCGCGGGTGGGCGCGGGCGATCGGATCGCTGGTCCAGGACGCCGGCGATCCGGTCCCCCGGTCCGAAGCATCGGCTGCCCGCGCCGCGCCGCGCTCGGGTACACTCGGGCCACGGAGGCTGCGCGTGACCCGCTCGAGAAGACCTGCCCGCAAGGAGATCGGCGCGCCTGCGAAGGCGCCGGAGCAGGGCTCGCTCGGGCCGGTGCTCGAGTTCATGCGCCTCCTCTGGGCGGTCGATCACGGCCTGACCAGCATCTCGAAGAAGATGGACCGCACCCTGGGCGTCACCGGGCCCCAGCGGCTCGTGGTGCGGCTCGTGGGCCGGCGTCCCGGGATCTCGGCGGGGCTCCTCGCGGAGACGCTCCACGTGCACCCGAGCACGCTCACCGGCGTGCTGAAGCGGCTGACGGAGCGGGAGATCCTGGAGCGCAGGCCGGATCCGGCCGACTCCCGGCGGGCGCTCTTCCGGCTCACCCGCAAGGGCGCGCAGCTCGACCGGCTCCGCGCCGGGACCGTCGAGGAGCGGGTGCGCGCGGCGCTCGCGAGGCTGCCGGACGAGGACCTCGCCGCGACCGGCCGGGTCCTCGAGCACCTCGCCCGCAGCCTCGGCCAGCGCTGACGGGACCGGGCGCGGGAGCCCCCGCGGCGGCGGGGCGGGAGGCGTTTCTGGACCCGGACGGTCCAGGATCGGGCGCGCCGCTGGCCCTTGGAGCTCAAACGAGTTAGCTTCGCGCCGTGCCGACACCCGATTCCCAGGAAGGCGGAGCCCCGGCGCTCCGCGGGGGGAGCGCGCGCGCCGAGCCGCTCCGCGCCGCCCTCCCGCTCGAGCTCGGGCTCCTCGGCCGCACCTTGCTCCACGCCGCCGCCGTCGGCACGGTGGCCGGCCTCTTCGGCGTCGGATTCCTGTTCGCGCTGGAGCGGACCCAGTCGTTCCTCCTCGAGGGGTTGGCGGGGTACGAGCCGCTGCGTGCCGCCGGCGAGGGCGCGGTCCGGGCCGCCGCCGGGCGGTCCTTCCACCCCTTCCTCCTCGTGCTCATCCCCGCCGCGGGGGGGCTGGCGAGTGGCGTCCTGAGCAGGCTCTTCGCGCCCGAGACCGCCGGCGGCGGCGGGGACGCGGTCATCGAGGCCTACCACCACGGCGGCGCCATCCGTCCCCGGGTGCTGCTGGTCAAGCCGCTCACGGCCGTCCTCGCGCTCGGCAGCGGCGGCTCGGGCGGGCGCGAGGGGCCCACGATGCACATCGGCGGCGCCATCGGCGCCTGGGTCGGGCGGCTCGTGCCGGCGAGCGCCTCCGAGCGGCGCATCCTGGTGGCGGCGGGCATCGCGGCCGGGATCTCGGCCGTGTTCCGGACTCCGCTCGGGGCGGCGCTCCTCGCGGTGGAGATGCTCTACCGGGACGACTTCGAGTCGGACGCGCTCATCCCGGCCATCCTCGCGAGCGTGGTGGCCTACGCGGTGGCGCTGGTGCTGCTCGGGCCGGCGAAGCTGTTCGGGCATCTCCCGCACAGCGAGCTCGTGCCGGCGCACCTGCCGCTGTTCGTGCTCCTCGGGGTGGTGGTGGCGGCGGCCGGCGCGGGCTTCGTGGCCGTGCTGCGGGCGGTGCAGCGCTGGTCGGGGCGCAGCCCGCTGCCGAGCTGGGCCCGCCCCGG
This sequence comes from Myxococcales bacterium, assembly GCA_021782135.1. Lineage (GTDB taxonomy): Bacteria > Myxococcota > Myxococcia > Myxococcales > Anaeromyxobacteraceae > Anaeromyxobacter_B. Next base: position 5,792 of record JAJXVM010000115.1, read on the forward strand.
GCTCGGCGGGCTGCTCATGGGCGCGCTCGGGACGGCCGTCGCCCTGCTCATGCGGCGCTGGTACGGCGGCGAGGCGGTCGGGCTCGGGGTCTTCGGCGGGGGCTACGGCGCGGCGCAGGTCGCGCTCACCGGCCTGCGCGGGCTCCAGCCCGGCTGGGCGCTGGTGGGACTGCTGCTGCTGCTCGCCGCCGGAAAGGCGGTCGCCACCGCGCTCACGGTCGGCAGCGGGGCGTCCGCGGGCGACTTCGCGCCGTCGGTGGTGATGGGCGCGCTGGTGGGCGGGGCCTTCGGCGTGGCCGCGTCCCTGCTGATCCACGATCCCCGGGTCAGCCCGACCGCCTTCGCCCTGGTGGGGATGGGCACCTTCTACGGCGCGCTCGCCAACACCCCCCTCGCCGCGGTGGTGCTGGTCTGCGAGCTGGCGGGCAGCTACGACCTGCTCGTGCCGATGATGCTCGCCACCGGGGTGGGCTACGTGGCGCTCAAGAACGTGCTCCTCTACCCGGCCCAGCCGGCGAGCCGCTCCGACACCCCGGCGTTCCGCGCGCAGGCCGAGCACCTGGCCCGGGTGCTCCAGGGGGAGGGGCTGCTGGCGTGCCACGTCCTGCGCCGGCCGGAGCTGGCGCAGGTGGAGCCGCGGACGCCGCTGCGCGCGCTCCTCGCCGCCGCAAGCGCGGGCGCCCGGCAGCAGGTGCTGGTGGTGGCGCACCCCGAGCGCGGGCCGGCGGGGCTCGTGGACCTGAAGCGGCTCCGCGAGCTGCCGTTCGAGGACCTCGACTGGATGCTCGCGGCCGACGTGATGGTGCCCTTCCTCGCGGTCGGGCCCGGCGACGGGCTGCCGCGGGTGGCGCGGCTGCTGCTCTCCTCGGAGCTTCCAGAGCTCCCGGTGGTCGGGGAGGGCGGCGTGGAGGGGTTCGTGGGCTGGCCGGACCTCGCCCCCGCCGCCGAGACGGGCGGCGCCGCGCCCGGGTAGCCGCCCGTCAGCGCGGCGGAGCCGGCTCCTCGCCGGCCTGCAGGCCGGACGCGACCTCCGGCGGGATCCCCAGCCGCGCGTAGATGGGGCGGACCTGGGCCCGCAGCCCGGGGAGCACGCGCGCGAAGAGCGCGGCGGCCGCGAGGCACCCCGCGCCCCCCAGGGCCACGGTGGCGGGGGCGCCGATGCGCCCGGCGAGCGCGCCCGCGGCGAGGCTGCCCACGGGCATGGTCCCCATGAACGCGACCGTGAAGAGGCTCATCACCCGCCCGCGCTTGTCCGGGTCGACGAGCGTCTGGAGGATGGTGTTGCTCGAGGCCATGTGCACCATCATCCCGAACCCCGCCACCGCGAGCACGGCGCAGGCCAGCCACAGGGTGCGCGCCAGCGAGAGCGCCACCAGTCCGGAGCCGAACGCCGCCACCGCCCAGACGATGACCAGCCCGAGCCCGCGGACGCTGCGGCGGCGCGCCAGGAAGAGCGCGCCCCCGAGCGCGCCGACCCCGATCGAGCCCACCAGGAAGCCGAGGGTGTGGGCCCCGCCGTGCAGCACGTCGGAGGCGAACATGGGCATGAGGACGCTGAACGGGGTGCCGACCAGCCCGACGAAGGCGAGGAGCAGCAGCACCGCCCGGATGGGCGCGAAGCGCCCCGCGTACCCGAGCCCCTCCGCCAGGTGCGCCCAGACGTCCGACGCGGCGGTGGGCTGCCGCGGGCGCGGCGGCACGCGGATGGCGAGCAGGGCGGCGATGACCGCGACGTAGCTGAGCCCGTTCACGAGGAAGACCACCCCCTCGCTCACCAGGCCGAGCACCACGCCGGCGATCGAGGGGCCCACCAGCCGCGCCACGTTGAAGACCGAGGAGTTGAGCGCGATGGCGTTGGGCAGGTCGTTCGGATCGCGGACCATCTCGATCATGAAGGACTGCCGGGCGGGCACGTCGGCCGCGCTCACGAAGCCGAGGAACAGGTTCAAGGCGAGGATCTCGAAGATGGTGGCGCGCCCGGAGAGCACCAGGGCCGCGAGCGCCAGCGCCTGGACCATGAACAGGCACTGCGTCCCGATCACCATGCGCTGGCGGTTCCAGCGGTCGGCGAGCACGCCGGCCAGCGGCGAAAAGAGCAGGCTCGGGATCTGGCCGAGGAAGCCGGCGAGCCCCAGCAGGAAGGGCGAGCGGGTCAGCCGGTAGATGAGCCAGCCGAGCGCCACGGTCTGCATCCAGGTGCCGATGAGCGAGATGAACTGCCCGGCGACGAAGAGCCGGAAGTTCCGGTGCCGAAGCGCGCGGAGGCTGTGGCGAAGGGCGGATGGCTCGGGCATCGGCGAGTTCCTTACCGCACCATCGGCCCGCGGTCACGGCCCGGTGCGGTGGCTCGAGGGAGCGCGGGTGGGCGCGACGGGGCGGCGCCCGTGCTAGGCTCCCGCGCCCACCCGAGCCGGAGGAGCGCGCCGTGGCCCGCGTCCAGATCGAGCTGCCGGAGACCTTTCCCTTCACGACCGAGATCCCGATCCGCATCTCCGACGTGAACTACGGCGGGCACCTCGGCAACGACGCCGTGCTCTCGCTGGTCCACGAGGCCCGGGTGCGGCTCTTCGCCAGCCACGGCTGGACCGAGCTCGACGTGGGCGGGCCGGGCGTCATCATGACCGACGCGGCGGTGGTCTACCGCGCCGAGGGCCGCTGGGGGATGACGCTCCGGGTGGACGTCGCGGTGGCCGACCTGCGGTCGCGCGGCTGCGACCTCGTCTACCGGCTCTCGGACCAGGGAACGGGCGAGGAGGTCGCCCGCGCCAAGACCGGGCTGGTCTTCTTCGACTACGCGGCGCGCCGGGTGGTCCAGGTCCCGGAGGGCTTCCGGCGGGCGTTCGGGGGCTGAGCCCGGCGCGCCCCGCCGCGCGCGCTCCGGCGCCGCGGATGTGCGATGGTCGCGGCATGCGCGCTCCCGAGGGCCGGGCCAGCTCGATGAAGGCGGTGGTCCGGGTGGCGGCCGGCAACTTCCTCGAGATGTACGACTTCATGGTGTTCGGGTACTACGCGCCCGCCATCGCGCGGACGTTCTTCCCGGCCCAGAGCGAGTTCGCCTCGCTCATGCTCTCGCTCATGACCTTCGGCGCGGGGTTCCTGATGCGGCCGCTCGGGGCGGTGGTGCTCGGGACCTACATCGACCGGCACGGCCGGCGGCGCGGGCTGCTCCTCACCCTCGGCCTCATGTCGCTCGGGACGCTGTCGGTCGCGCTGGTCCCGGGCTACCGCGCCATCGGGCTCCTGGCGCCGCTGCTGGTGGTCGCCGGCCGGCTGCTGCAGGGTTTCTCGGCGGGAGCGGAGCTGGGTGGCGTGTCGATCTACCTGGCCGAGATCGCGACCCCCGGAAACGAGGGGTTCTACGTGAGCTGGCAGTCGGCCAGCCAGCAGGTGGCGGTGATCTTCGCCGCGCTGCTCGGGGTGGCGCTCACCGCGCGCCTCGCGCCGGCGCAGATGAGCGCCTTCGGGTGGCGAATCCCGCTCCTCGTGGGCTGCGCCATCGTCCCGCTGCTCTTCGCCCTGCGCCGCTCCCTGCCGGAGACCGGGGCCTACCTGGCCCGCCGCCGGCAGCCGGCGGCGGGCGAGCTGCTCCGCCAGATCGCGGCCTGCTGGCCGGTGGTGCTCAGGGGCTTCCTGCTGGTCACCATGACGACCGTCTCCTTCTACACGATCACCGCCTACACCCCGACCTTCGGCCGGGAGGTGCTGCGGCTCGGCGGCAGCGCCGGCCTGGCGGTCACGCTCTGCGTCGGGCTGTCGAACCTCCTCTGGCTGCCGGTGATGGGCGCGCTCTCGGACCGGGTCGGGCGCCGGCCCATCCTCCTCGCCTGCACCGCGGCGGCAGAT